>CAMWQF010000167.1 GCA_947176285.1 uncultured Porphyromonadaceae bacterium | reverse complement strand
AAATTCAAAATATTAGAGCTATTGTGTTAAATATGAAGAAATTTTTTACTCTTTCAGTAGCTTTTGCTGTCTGCGCTTCCCTTTCTGCGGAGACTGTAAAGATTTTCAGAATTTCCGAAGGTGGGATTCCCGGTTTGACTGAACCTGAACTATATGGCACAGGTATTTCTCCAAACGGCAACTACTTTTGTGGTGTCCTGCCTGATGGAGTTGGTGTTTTTATTGGTGACACCCGTTCCGGAGACATTAAATTTCAGGTGTTCGATAGCGAAGACGGCGGAGAACTTAGAGCGGTTGACAACAATGGCTTAGGAATCGGTTTTGAAACCCAGGGTATCACTTATTCATTCGCTTCTGATAAAATTTCTATGATTGAAACCCCCGATACGGTAAAAACCTTTATTGGTGAGGATCTGACTCCCGATGGCAGTTTTTGGGTCGGCTCTTTCAGTCAGGCAAGTTTCTCTACGATGGCTGTTTGCAAAAAAGCGGATGGTGACTGGAACATTCTCCCAATGCCTACGAAAGAAGATCTTGGCGGTTATGCCGGTAAAGTTAGAATGGAGTCGGCTGCCAAGGAAGTCAGTGACGATGGTAAGTACATTTTAGGCAATATTGGTGGCTTCGGTGCTCCGATCCTCTGGGTTCGCAACGATAAAGGTGAATATGAAGTGGATTTCTTCCCAAGTAGGTATGTTAAGTTGGAAGAGAAGGATATCGCTGATGATTCCAAACCTTTTTATGCAATTTCCGGTATGTATGGTTATTGCTTGAGCGATAACGGAAAATACGTTGCCTTTCTTGCTCTCATGAAAGATGCCGATGATCTTGATATAAATGTTGCGGCAGTATATGACACACAAACAAAGGAAGTAAAGATTTACAATGATTATCAAGAGATTGATGAATTAGGTTTAGGTCTCTACCCTCAAGCGATTGCAAATGATGGAACATTTATTGGATGTGTCGGTAAACCTATCTTCGGTTCTTCCGGTGCTTTCATTATGAAAGCCGGTAGCTCTGTGGCTGAATCTTTTAATAACGCTTTCCCTGAATTTTATGAGAAATTGGGTGAGACTGATATGCTCGGATATAATGTGCCTACCGGTATTTCTGCTGATGGTTCTAAGATTTTAGGCTATACTTTCTATGCTGATGACTTTTATTCTGCTGAAGGCGATGCTTATTATGAGACATACATGATTGATCGTTCTGAAGAATTGGCTGTTGGCGAAATCCCGTCATCTTCTGTTGCACCGGAATCAATCTATTCAATTGATGGACGCCGTCTGCAATCATTGTCAAAAGGTATAAACATTGTCCGCAATGCCGATGGCACAACGTCAAAAATCCTGAAATAATCCAACTTCCCCACATTAATAATTCCACAATCAATAAAAAAAGGATGCACCATACTGCATCCTTTTTTATATTGCCCGGAGGGCAATTACCTTGTTAACCCCGAGCTAAAGCTCGGGGTATTCCCGCCTTCCCCCTCATTCTCTACCCCGGAGGGGTAGCACTATTGGATATGTTAAAGCACAAATACTGCGACGCCAGTCGCCAATACTGAGCCAAAGGCTCCAATACTGCGACAAAGTCGCCAATACTTGTTATCCCATTTAATGGGTCGGGGGGCAGACAGTAAGATACGCCTTTCCCAAATCCCCCTCCCGAGAAGAAGTGCCATATAAAATCTCATACCTCCCCTCACGCGTCGACAACTCATCTATGCTTGGATCATAATATTCAAATGATTCTCCATCAAGCACTATCTCCGCCTTCTGTGTCTCACCCGGCTGTAGCATCAATTTCTTGAATCCTTTCAGCGATTTGATTGGTGCTTGAGGATAGTCAAGCGCTCTGACATACACCTGGATAGTCTCAGTTCCTGAGCGCTTGCCGATATTAGTCACAGGAACGGTCAGTTTCACGCTCCCATCCGTTTTCATGACTTTCTTCGACAATTTCCCTTTCCCAACCTTAAAATCAGTATATGATAATCCTTCTCCAAATGCATACAACGGGTCTCCATTGAAATATCTGTAAGTCCGGTTATCCATGTTGTAGTCTAAGAAATCAGGCAAATCATCATTTGAGCGGTAGAAAGTCACTGGTAGTTTCCCTCCCGGATTATAATCTCCGAATATTACTTCTGCCAAAGCCTTCGCTCCTCCTTGCCCGGGATACCATGCCTGAATCAAGGCATCGTAGCATTCCTCGATCTCTCCAAATGCAAGTGCCGACCCTGAACAGTTCACAAACACCACCGGTTTACCCGTCTCTCTCATAGCCTTGATAAGACGACGCTGCACATTTGGCAAGTTGATGTCGGCTTTATCGCCTCCTTCCCCTTCCATCTGTGCCGAGATGCCGCCAATGAATATTATTGCATCCACATTTTTCATCTCTTCGGCAAGTTCTCCGAATTCCACAGGAATTCGCTCGCAGATGTCTCCTCTGAGAAGTGCAAAGTTGCCATTGCCATGCTTATATTCTATTTCCACGTCATATTCTTCTCCCTCTTTTACCGGAAATGATTTGTATTCCGGCTTCCTGTGGAATCCAAATCCCCCTCTTCCAGGTGTCCCGCTCGTATCTTCCACTATTTCTCCGTTCACCTTCAGCACATATCCGTTGTCGGTGGTGAGAGTGTATTTCATATCTCCGGTAAAAGGAGATTTATACTTTCCTGAAATTCTTACTGAGAGCGTATCCTTGCTGATCCCTTCCGCAAATCCCCATGCTCCGAATGTGCTGAAGTTGATATCCTTATAATAATCGGTGAAGTCGGGATCTCCACTTAAGGAGTTATTGTTGAAAAATTCCGCTTTCACTCCTTTGCCGTCGTTGAAATCCCCTAAATGGTGCACTGTAGAATAATCGTCATCCAGTTCACACGCTTTCCTATATATTATTTTGCTGTGAGGGAGTGCATTTCGTATTCCGTCAAGAAGGGAATGGGTATGTTCTTTGGTTGGAGTTCCGCCATAATTGCCATTAAGCAGTCCTGTGTCGTCGGCATTTGGACCTATCACCCCGATGCTCTTTATTTCTTTCGAAAGAGGAAGAATGCCATTGTTTTTCAAAAGCACCATTGATTCGCGTGCAGCCTGGGTAGCCAATTCATCGTTTTGTTCACTGCTGATCACATCCGGTCCAAGATTAGCCCAAGGTATATTTTCTGCCGGGTCGAACATTCCCAATTCAAACCTTCCCATAAGTGTCTTGCGAAGATGATCATCAAGCGTAGATTCTTTAATGAGGTCCTTTTCCAATGCCTCGGTCAGCACCATAAACACCTTCCCGCATTCCAGGTCTGTTCCATTGAGCACAGCGTCAACCGAAGCAGAGAGCGGATCCGGATGAGTCTCATGTTGTCCTTTATTATAAAAGTTGTTGATTGCATCGCAGTCGGTCAGCACGATTGCATCGTATCCCCATTTCCGGCGTAAGATGTCTACAAGCAGTCGGTCGCTGGTGCAGCATGGCACTCCTTCATAGCGATTGTAGGCACACATCACTTCCCTTACATTCCCCTTCTTCACCAATGCTTTGAATGCCGGAAGATATGTCTCCCAAAGGTCGCGCATCGACACTGAAGCGTTGTAGGTATGGCGCAATGGTTCCGGTCCGCTATGCACAGCGTAATGCTTGGCGCAGGCGTGAGTCTTGAAATATTTGTCATCATTTCCTTGCATCCCTAATACAGTCTGCACCCCAAGCACAGCATTCAGGTATGGGTCTTCCCCGCAAGTCTCTTGTCCTCTTCCCCAACGTGGGTCGCGGAATATATTTACGTTCGGACACCAAAATGTAAGTTCAGGATTCCCCGGATAGTAAATTTCACCCATCCCGACATTAAAGACATTGTGGTCTGAACGGTTCCAATTGGCTCTTGCCTCGTCGGATACTGCTGAAAATACGTCATAGACAAGTTGCTCATTGAATGCCGAAGCCATTCCTATAGGCTGAGGAAAAACCGTATATCCGTCTTGCCTAACTCCATGGCATGCTTCGCTCCACCAGTTGTAAGATGGAATACCAAGGCGGTCAACTGATATTGACTTATTCATCATCAATCCCACTTTTTCTTCAGGAGTAAGAAGTGAAATCAGATTCTCCACACGCTCGGCATTGCTCAATGCCGGATTTTGGAACGGATATTCCCATTCGGTGTGAGAAGTCGCAGAATTCTCTACTACATTGGCTTCCACTGATAGTGATCCAAGAGTCTTTCCATTAGCGTCTATCAATTCTATGCTGCGATATGTTTTCCCGGTTGCCCCTTTTGGCGACATTGCTACCATGACTTCTGCCGTTTCCCCCGGCTTGATGGCATCAGAAGGATAGAAGCC
Source organism: uncultured Porphyromonadaceae bacterium (assembly GCA_947176285.1). GTDB lineage: Bacteria > Bacteroidota > Bacteroidia > Bacteroidales > Muribaculaceae > Lepagella. The sequence continues at coordinate 2,076 of CAMWQF010000167.1, read as the reverse complement.
CCGGATGCACTCGCAGCTCGGTTGGGTTTCTCCTATCTTCACCGGAGAGCCGGAAGTATTAGTCATTGTAAAGGTATGGCATATCGTACCTTTATCGGCATTGACATTCCCGAAGTCCCATTCATAAGCATCGAATGAAACCGGACTTTTCTCGTTTTTCGCATAAGACGACAATCCCATAAGCATCGTCCCTGCAACTAATAAATAGAGTCTTTTCATTAGATTTAAGATTTATTTCTTCTACAGTTCTCAAACAACGTAAGCAAGCATGCTCCGCATGCGCCCCACCCAGTCAAAAGGAACCCAAACAAAGTAAGTAGCATGCTCCGCATGCGCCCCACTCAGTCAAAAGGAATCCCCTCCTAGTTATTGCCCGGAGGGCAATAACCTTGTTAACCCCGAGCCAAAGCTCGGGGTATAGCCAACTTCCCCCTCATTCTCTACCCCGGAGGGGTAGCACTTTGCCCCTTTGCAAGAAACCGACTCGCCGATCCTGAGCCAAAGGCTCTAATACTGCGCAAAGCGCTAATACTGCGACTCCAGTCGCCGATACTGAGCCAAAGGCTCTAATACTGCGCAAAGCGCCAATACTGCGACGCAGTCGCCAATTCCTTCCTACAAAATTAATAAAAATCTCTCTAATAATTGCATTTATCAAATAAAATCATTATCTTTGCTCTCAAAATAGCAACAAAGGCCTTTCTGCCTCTTTGCTTTTTTCAATTGAAAAAATTCACTTATAAATAACTAAACCTTCCACATGAAAGACTTAAAGATGTATATCGACGGAAAGTTCGTCGATAGCAAATCCGGAAAATGGATCGACGTTCTCAACCCTTCTACCGAAGAGGTGATTGCTCGCCAGCCGGAAGGCACTAAAGAAGACGTAGAGGCAGCTCTCGATGCTGCTCGCAAGGCTCAGAAATCCTGGGAAAAAACTCCTGCTATCGAGCGAGCCCAATATCTCCTGAAAATGGCTCAAGGCATTCGCGACCGCCGTAATGAGTTCATCGAAATCATTATGCGTGAGCAAGGCAAAACCCGTAATTGGGCTACTATCGAGGTTGATGCAACTATCGGATACTTCGACTATATGGCTTCTTTCGCACGCCACATTGAAGGTGAAATAATCCCGAGCGACAATCCCGGTGAGACTATTTTCCTCTCAAAGAAACCAATTGGGGTTGTGGCTGGTATTCTCCCTTGGAATTTCCCGTTCTTCCTGATTGCCAGAAAAGCAGGTGCTGCTTTAATAGCCGGTTGTTCAATCGTTCTAAAACCATCCCAGCTCACTCCGATCAATTGCTGTGTATTCGCAGAAGTTGTCAATGAGTCAGGACTTCCTGCCGGTCTCTTCAATGTAGTGACAGGAAAGGGAAGTGTGGTAGGTCATGATCTCGCTGCAAGCCCGAAGATCGACATCGTAAGTGTGACCGGTTCTGTTGGTGCCGGCGAAAGCATCATGAAAGATGCCGCTACCAATATCACGAAGGTGTCGCTCGAACTCGGTGGAAAAGCACCTGTTATCGTTTTCCCGGATGCTGACCTTGATATCGCTGCTCAGGCTATTCTTGACAGCCGTATCGGCAACAATGGACAGATTTGCAACAACGCTGAGCGTCTTTATATCCACAAAGATGTGGTAGAACCGCTCACTAAGAAACTTATAGAAAAATTTGAAGCAGTGAAAGTGGGCGATCCATTCTCTGCCGATGATATCGACATGGGTCCTCTCGTAGAAAAGCGTGCCCTCGAAAGTGTTGAGGCTAAGGTGGAAAAGGCTATTGCTCAGGGTGCTAAAGTCCTTGTTGGAGGTCATCGCGTTGGCGACAAGGGTTATTTCTATGCCGCTACTCTCCTCGGCGATTGCCGTCAGGATATGGATATTATCCATGAAGAGACCTTCGGTCCGGTTCTCCCTATTGTAGTGTGGGATAATCTCGACCAGGTGATTGAATGGGCTAATGACTGTGAATATGGTCTCGCTTCTTCTATCTTTACCAATGACATCAATAGTGCTGCTCGCTGCATCCGCGAACTTGAATTCGGAGAAACATATGTCAACCGTTTCCACTT
>CAMWQF010000166.1 GCA_947176285.1 uncultured Porphyromonadaceae bacterium | reverse complement strand
GTTAACCCCGAGCGAAAGCTCGGGGTTAAGTATCTCTCATACATTTTGCCCCGGAGGGGCAAAACTTTATTATACACTTTCACCATCCTACGATACTATGTAAACATCTTCACTTAATATTTGTTAAGATATGTATAAAACTTTATTTTTAACTGTCATTCATTATGCATTATGAATTAAATTAATAATTATGTGGTTTGTTGAAGCATTGAGGCATACGCCGGCATTGGCGGTGTTTCTTACAATAGGAATTGGTTTTTGGCTCGGTAAATTAAAGTTCAAGGGCATTGCTCTTGGCACTGTTACCTCCGTTCTGATTGTTGGCGTACTTGTCGGCCAGCTTAACATAGATGTAGGGGGCCCGCTTAAGACCGTTTCCTTCCTGCTGTTCCTTTTCTGTATCGGTTATAGTGTCGGTCCTCAGTTCTTCAAATCACTTCGTGGTGATGGACTTAAGGAGGTGCTGTTTGCCGTCGTGGTATGTGTGCTTATTCTCGGTGCTTCAATAGGAGTATCTTTCTGGTTCGGGCTTAATCCGGGTCAGGCTGCCGGTATGATGGCAGGTGCTTCTACTGCTTCCCCGGTTGTTGGAGCGGCAGAAGATACTGTTAATTCTCTTTCCGGATCTCCCGAGTCCATTAAGGACATGGTCGCTGCGATCCCCGTCTGCTATGCAATGACCTACGTATTTGGTACTCTTGGTGCCGTTTGGCTCCTCGGCTATGTGGGTCCTGCTATGATGGGAGGTCTTGATAAGGTGAAAGCAATGACGCGGGAATTGGAAAAAACACTTAGTCCAGTTTCAGGTAATGGAGATCCTGCAAGTTTCAATGCTGCTCGCCCGGTGGCATTCCGCGCTTTTGATGCATGTGGTGATTGGATGTCGCAGACAAGGACTGTTTCAGAACTTGAGGCTGAATTTGCAAAGCAAGATCGTAGGATTACGGTTGAGCGTATCAAGCGCGCGTCTGATGGTTTGGTGATTGATGACATAGCCCCGGACACTCAAATCTTTAAAGACGATATTGTAGCAATTGCTGCCCGTAGAGAGATGATAGTTGGAGACCATGCTTGGTTTGGCCATGAAGTTCCGGGTGTTGAACTGCTTTCTTTCCCGGTCGAGGATGTAGATGTCACGGTGGCTCGTAAGTTTAAAGAGACCCCGTTCCATCAGTTGATTGAGGAGCGCTGGATGGATGGTGTGGATATCAAAAAAATAGTCAGGAATGATGTCGCTCTCAATCCTCTCGGTGGCACAGTCGTGAAACCGGGCGATATCCTTGAACTGGTAGGCACGAAGAAATGCCTTGACCGCGCTTCTAAAGAAATTGGATATGCCGACCCTCGCACACTCTCCACAGATTTTGTATTCATTGGACTCGGAATCCTTCTCGGAGGTCTTTTAGGAGCCTTGGCTATTAAAATAGGTGCGGTCTCTGTAAGTCTGGGTGCGAGTGGGGGAGCACTGGTTGCTGGCCTTGTAATGGGGTGGATGCGGTCAAAGCGTCCGGTCTATGGTGCTATTCCAAAGGCATCTCTATGGGTATTCAATAATCTCGGTTTGAATATGTATATCGCAGTGATTGGCATCGCTTCAGGACCCTCTTTCATCAGTGCATTTTCAGAAGTAGGACCAAAAATCTTTATTGCCGGTCTTATCGTGACATTGGTCCCACTCTTTCTCTCTATCCTTATCGGACATAAGCTATTTAAGTTTCATCCGGCAGTGACACTCGGTTGCTGTGCCGGAGCGAGAAAGACCACTGCGGGTCTTGGTGCAGTACAGGAGCGACTTGGCAGTTCTGTCCCTGCTCTTGGATATACCATTACATATGCAGTCTCAAATACACTTCTCATAATATTCGGAATAGTGCTTGTTCTTGTGACAAGTCTATAATGAAGATAAGAATTTAACAGTTTATTTGATAATCCGGATGAAAAATCCGGATTTTTTTATTAACTTTGTAGCAAGCAAAAAATTGTTTCATAATTTAATTTTTATTTGACCATGAACTATACAAAATCCGCTCTTCGCGGACTTGCTGCAATTGCTGTTTGTTCGGCTGGATTACTCAGTTCTCAGACACATGCACTAGCCAATGACAAGGTAGGTGTTGGCAATCCCTATCTGCCTCTGTGGGAACACCTTCCCGATGGAGAACCAAGAGTTTTTGAGGATCCAGACAATCCGGGCAAGTATCGTGCTTATATCATCGGTTCTCACGACCTTCGAGTGAATGAATACTGCGGCCCTGATATCCGTATGTGGTCTGCTCCGGTTGAAGACCTCACGGATTGGCGCGATGAGGGTGCTATCTTCACTTATGAAAAAGACGGTAAATGGGATGTCATGTTCGCTCCCGACCTTGTTGAGGTTAGAGATCGTAAAGGAAATAAGGAATATTATCTTTATCCCCACAGCCGAGGTCCCCGTCGTGAAGCAATGGTATGCAAAGGTCCCCGTCCTAATGGTCCTTTCACTCCTGTCAATCTAAATGAGGAGGGTACAGCGGTAGTAGATGGTAGCATTCTCGGCTTTGACCCATCAATTTTCATCGAGCAGATCACTGACAAAAAAGATCCGGATTATAAAAAAGGATTCAGAGCTTATGGTTTCTGGGGTTTCCAGCATTCAAGTGCTGCCGAACTTGACCAGAATACTATGTACTCTGTGCGTCCCGGCACAGAAATTATACCCTATTTCATGCCTGCAAGTGCACGCTATGGTGTGATTAAAGATCCTGAAGGCACGAAATATCCGGCTCTATATAGCGAGCAGAATCCCGGCGACTTCAATTTCTTCGAGGCTTCCTCTATCCGAAAGGTCGGAAACAAATATGTGATGATTTTTTCCGGATATTCAGGTCCTGATTATGGGCTTCCAAGCACAAATTCTACTCTTCGATATGCATTTGCCGATAGTCCTCTCGGCCCATGGCGCAGTGGTGGTGTGCTTGTAGATTCACGTGGCATTGTGCTTAACGAAGATGGAACTGCTCTCAAAGAAACAAATGCTGCTCACAACACCCATGGCTCTCTTCAGGAAATCAACGGGCAGTGGTACGTATTCTATCATCGTCCTCCTCGCGGCTTTGGCTTTGCTCGTCAGGCTATGGTAGCTCCGGTCAAGATTGAATGGGATAAGAAGAAAGTTGCCGACGGCGGCATCGTGTCAATTACAGGTTATGATCCATATGCCCCTGATGAAAAATGGACTGCAAAAGCATCTAACGGTGATTATTATCCGGGTGCGGAGGTGACTTCCGAGGGTTTCCAGATCTACGGTCTTGACCCCTATAAATTTTACGATTCAGGATATGCATGCTATTTATCCAACATTGGATCTATGCAAGATACCTGGGATATTTGGGACCCGAATATGGCAGTAAATATGAACGGAGGAGATATTGTTGGCTATAAATATTTCGGTTTTGGAGGTCTTGAAAAAGCTTCAAAGGGTATTAAGCCTTTCGAGGGTACTAAACCCGGAAATGAAACAGAGTTCAATGTATTTCTTACTCCGACTGCTCCATGGCCTGTAAAACTTAGCGTAATGCTTGATGGCCCGTATGACAATGAAACTTGGAAAGGAAAGAAAATTGGAGAAGTCGTTGTCCCTTCCGGATCTCCTCGGGAAATCACTAAGTTTAAGGTTGATGTTGCAGATGCGGTTGATGGTCTTGATGGTAAGCATGCCATCTACCTTGTGGCTGAAGGTGCTCCCGGGCGTCCTGCTGTGATATTGAATGGTGTAGGTTTCAGTAAGAAAGGAGATGATCTTTCTTACACTCCGGCTCCTGAAGTAACAATTGCAGTCAATGGAGTGGCTTTGAATCTTCCTGATCATCCCACCCGTTCCACCAACGATAATGGATATACAGGATATGACCGCTATGATGTGCCGTATACTCTTCTTTCAGACAAGACGCCTGAAGTTTCAGCGGTGGCTTCTTCCGGTCAACCGGTTAAAATTGAGATTCAGCAGCCCGCTTCTGCAAATGATAAGGCTACTGTGAAATGCGATTATAATGGCATAGTGAAGACATACACTCTCATTCCCTCCAAACACTGACATCAATCTGATCATATATAAAAAGGAGACGCCTGGAAAATCACAGGCGTCTCCTTTTTATATTTTCACAAGTACAGCGGCTAACCCTTCATGAAAGGCTTTCGCTTGTACGTATTGCGGCTTTATCTCAAACTTTCCATCCTTATTCATATATCCGTATTTTTTCCCCTTCGCTGCGGCAGCTAACCCTTCGCTATATTCATATTCCTCGGGCAACTGAGGTGTTAAGGGTGGGGGAGGATATGCCGCCGGATTGCCCTCTGCTCTATGTGGCTCCTCAGCCCAACTTCCGTCCGGCTTGATATAGCCACGGAGTCCATCAAGTTCCACAAGGGCTTTCCCATCTGTAAAAGGTCCGGCATATTGAAACTGCGGTTCGATCACCATATTTCCTGCTTTATCAATATAGCCGCGTGCCCAATCAATCTTTATTGCCGCAAGTCCTTCATGAAAATCCCATGCATCATGAAACCTTGGCTCTATCACCATATCCCCCTTCTTGTCTATATATCCCCAAAGCATTTCCTTTTTCATATATATTCCTTTTGATATTTATTCTTGATTATATTTATTCTTGCAATTCTAACAATCAAAAAACCAACAATGTTCTTTTCGGCTGCTTTACTGTTTTTCACTAAGACCATTTTTTGACATGAGGCATAGAATCGCATCCGTCGGTCTAACTTTCCTATAATAGTGCAAAAAACACAAATAATTATTAAAATGTTAAATTTTTTTATTGTAAAGTTTGCAATTAAGGCACTTTTTATATTAACTTTGTATTTGAAAGTGGCCACCGCTCCGTATAAATTCTCGTAGTTGTCTGACTTCTTTTGTCTTTGTTTCTCTTTAGTAAGTTGATCCGACAGCTTTTTTCGGATATAGCGGTAGTTTTAGAAGCAGTTGAAACAACTTCTTACAAATGAATAGTATAATTATAAATATTTTTTACTTAACCTATTTAATTAAATGTTAAAGAGAAGATTAAAAGGCAAGATGCTTGCGCCGCTGATCGTGTTGCTCATGACGGTGTGCGTATCGGCATTTGCAGGACTTCGTGATGAGTCCTGGACAGTGAATCCTTCCGACTTCCGCTACGACATGAGTCTGTATTTCCGGATGGAGAATAAGGATTTTGAAGATCTGTCTGCGTATGAAATCGGAGCGTTTGTTGACGACGAATGCCGAGGGTTAGCTGAAAAATTAGAATTGACCCAAGGCGAAAGCTGTCTTTACATGCGTATCCGCAGTAACACGGCTGAAGGTGAAAAAATCACTTTCTACATGAAAGACAAGAAGACCGGGCAGATCGTGCTTGTAAAAGGTGAGGACGGTTCTGAACTTACTTTCAAGTCCGGCAGTCGCATTGGGATGCCATCGTCTCCTTTCGTCATGTCCCCTTATTACTCCGCTGTGTTTAAGATCGACGGCGAAATCGTGAAGGTTCTTGAGATTGGATATGGTGATCCGATCGTTGCTCCGGAGGTTCCGGCAAAAGAAGGATATACTTTCAACGGTTGGGGTGAAGTTCCCGCCACTATGCCTGCTTACGATATTGAGATCAACAGCACCTACACTGTCAATATGTATACTTTGACATTTATGGTAGATGATGAGGAGATCTACTCTGATAAGGTGGCATATGGCTCTACTATAATAGTCCCGGAGGTTCCCGTGAAAGAAGGATTTTCCTTCAGTGGATGGACTGATGTCCCGGAAACCATGCCTGCGAAAGATCTTGTTTTCCAAGGAAAATATGATGTCATGACCTACAATGTTGTCTTTAAGGTAGATGGTGAAGTAGTTCATACTGATCAACTTCACTTTGGAGAGACAATTCCGGCATTCAACGATGTCCCTGAAAAGGTTGGATATACGTTTAGTGGTTGGTCAGAAATTCCTGCCACTATGCCTGCACATGATGTTGAGATCAATGGATCATATGTAATAAATCATTACACAGTGTCATTCTATATCGGCGATGAATTATTTGTGTCGCAGGAACTTGCGTATGAAGAGGAAATAATTGTCCCCGAAGCTCCGGCCAAGGAGGGTTACACTTTCAGTGGCTGGGGAGATGTTCCGGCTGCTATGCCGGCTCAGGATCTTGTGTTCAAGGGTGATTACTCGGTCAATACATATAAAGTCGTATTCAGGATCGATCAAGAAGTATTCCAGACTCTCGAACTTGAATATGGTGCAGAGATCGTTGCTCCTGTTGCTCCGGAGATGGAAGGTCACACTTTCAGCGGTTGGGGAGAGGTGCCTGCTACTATGCCGGCATATGATCTCGTATTCGTTGGAACTTATGCCGACAACTACTACACTGTTACATTCAAGATCGGCGACGAGGTGATAAAGATGGC
>CAMWQF010000165.1 GCA_947176285.1 uncultured Porphyromonadaceae bacterium | reverse complement strand
AGCCACAACATTGTAGACGAACTCCTTATTAGAGTTGCTGAAGAACATATAGCCTACACCCGGGAGCATCTGAGAGACAGAACCCTTCCAAACGCCTTCGGCATCAACCTGAGCAAAACCATCAAGACCTACGATCATATCGCCTTCTTCAACATCAAGACCAGCAAGAAGGTCTTCGATGAGCAGACTAACGCCATCAACCGGAGTACCAATCCAGTTCCAGCCACGATTAAACTTGACAGTGGCAGAAGGATCGAAGGCTACGTCGGCAACATTACCGTTCCAACCTTTGCCATCAACATGAACCTTATAGCCTACGACAGGCTCAAGCTGCTTAAGATTACCGACAAGACCATGCACCGGATCGCTAACCACTTCTTGAGTCTGAGAGAGGATGGAGGTAACGCCATCTGTAGCAAAGTCTGCAACAGCGACAGCATTCTCAGCATTGTGCGAAATCCAGTTCCAATTCTCAGCAAGGTTGAAATTGATATCAGTCTTCTTGAGTTTGAAGCCGAAATCAACCACATCGGAACGATTGCCCTTGTATTCAGCCACAGCCTTTATATCCATTGACTCCTCAGCCATACCGAACGGCTCTGTGAAGAGAACTCTTTGGTCGCTAACAGTTGGGTCAGAACCATCTACAGTATAATAGACATCTGCTTTCTTAGTGGCTGAAGCAAAATCGATAAGGCTTGAGCGATAAAGATTATTTCCGACAGCACCGACAGAAACCGGCTCATGAATCCAGAGAGGATGTTCGCCGATTACCATCTCTGCCTTGTCTGTGCCATGATTAGCAACGAGATATGCAGAGAAAGGCATTACAGAAGCATTTTCAGAATCAACCGGACGGATAAACTTACTTGCTTCCTCATTGAGATTGTAGCAAACCACCGGACGAGTCTGACCATCATATGAACCATACAGTGAGAAATCCTTACCAACGGCAACGAGTTCTTCTGGAACCGGAGTGAATGGAACATCATAAACCATTACTTCACCATCCTGAACACGTCCTGTGGCAGAGAATGTAACAGGTACGGATGCGAAAGGAGCACAAACGTTTGCAAGGTACGGACGGTTGGGAAGGAGTACAGACTGCTCAGTCAGAGTCTCAGCATCCTCGCCATCAAACGAGATGATATGAACACCACTACCCTCACGCTTGCCATAATCTGCTTCAATCCTCATCTCGGTAGCCTGGAACGGAAGCATGATTGTCTTCCATCCACCGTCAACGTCGCAAGAATCGCTGGCAACGATATGAGCGGTGAAAGATATCTTGTGGTCGCCGAGCATAAAGCTTGCAGGAGCGTTGAATGAGTGGTTGCCATCAAGATTGATATCGGAAGCAGCCACACGTGTGCCATCGATGTTAAGAATGATGTTGAGAGATTCAGCATCGGGAACGTCTACAGAACCGACGTAGATGAGACAGTTGGGGTTTAGACCCTTGAAAGATTCAGCCGAAACACCATCAACACCACCGGACTTACGCATGCCGGGCTTTCCGCTTGCGCTTGAGCCGGAACCGAGTGACGGCAGAAGAATGCTTGTAAGGTTGTCGCATCCTTCGAACGCGCCTTCACCAATGGAAGTCACGCCAGGAAGAGTGAGAGACTCAATGTTCTCGCAACCTGCGAAAGCACCTGAACCGATTTCAGTTACAGTTTCCGGAACAATGACATCCTTAAGCTGATCCATACCTTCAAATGCACCTGCGGGAATGGTTTCATTTTGGATGCCTGTAAGGTCGATAGTCTCGACAGAAACGAAGTTTTCGCGAATAGATTCGTAATCTTCCTCAGTCATGTCACCGGTTACGGAAAGTTCCGTGAAGTCTACGACATCTTCCAGCTTCATGTTGGTGAGTTCTTCAGCCGGAATCACATCACCTTCCTCAAAGCTTTTAATGCCTGAGATACTAATCCAAGTATCGCCCTCGAGTGCCGGGATAGTATAGATGCCACCATCAGAGTCGAGCGTCATTTCCTTCTCTGTATATTCAGGATCTTCACCAGCCTTGGTCATGACCTTTGTCTTGAGATTGACAATGTAGTTTGTCTTATCATCCTGATTAGCGAGCTGGAACTTAATCACGCTGCCTTCTCTATAGAGCACAGGTTTAACTTCGGTGTTAGTAACAAGGTAACCCTTATCATTTTTCACATTAACCTGGAAATATGACATCGGCACATTCTTCCATTCGCTTCCTTCAGGAAGTTCGACAATCTGTGGCTCTACACCTTCAGCACCTTCCTTATTCTCGAAATTGATGGAATAATGGAATAAGATGTCGATCTCATGATTTTGTGGCATCCATGGACCTGATGTAGCACCGTGGAGATATCTTATACCAAGTCTACCGGCAGTCACGCTCCAATGCTGGTTTGGATATACATAATACGGAGAACTTTGATATTGGAAAGAGTTCAGGTTAGCAAAGACATCCACACCGTTGTCGTAAAGTTTGAAAGCTACACCTTCACGAAGGAATGTCCTATTTTCCTTTTTCAGTCTTGATTGCTGACAGTTGGGAAGTTCAATCATGAATTCCATATCTGCAGAACCCACTGCAATACTATTAAGATCACCCTTATAGTCAGTGATGCCCACACGAGAATTGTCAACCTTTACCCAATAGTAGTCTTTATGCTCAGTGGGAGCTTTATAAAGCGAGAGGTTAGCCCACCAAGTAGAAGGCACGCTATAACTTTCTTCCGATCCCTTGGGAACCTCGAGAGAGATATTGAAAGCGTTCTGTGGGAACGGTGACATATTACCGCAAGTAGGAGCAACCTTTGGCTTTGCAATGATCTTCTTAAGAGCTACGCAAGATGAGAAAGCACCATCGCCGATGTAGTTTACATTGGCAGGAATAGTGATTTCTGTGATCTGAGTGCAACGTGCGAATGCATTCTTAGTGATACGCTCAAGATTGTTGGGCAGAATTATCGTCTTAAGGGCGGAGAGACTACCTGCGCTCGTTGGAGCGAAAGCGTTCTCCGGAATAGAGTTTCCAGTCATAGCAGCGCCCTTAATAGTTACGTCAGCCAAATCAAGGTCGACGATAACGCTGGCATTTGCACGAAGAGCGTCAAATTCGTTGACAAGCATCGTACCTATAAGTTTGACACGAGCCGGACAGTCAACAAGTTTAGAAGCCAGTTGTCCTTCCTGAACATTGAACACCATATAGTCGCCGGCATCAGCATCCTTGACAGTGACTGTGATGTCAAGATCGTCAAGAACAGCCGGAATAGAAACATTTGCAACAGCCACATTCGTAGCCTTTGTTTCTCCGTTGACAGAAACTGTCACACGCTGAGCGGGATTGATGGCGGAAACCTTAACGCTGAAAGGCATACCACGGACAACTTCAGAAGCACCACCTTCAATTCTGGCACCGGTGACGCTTTGAGGCATTGTGACATTATGATATATAACCGGATTGTTGAAAGCCAAAATTCGGTCGGTGATTTCAGCAGATTCTCCTTCAACAAGCTGCCAAGCCTTCTTATTATAAGATGTTGCAAGGCGAATCTGGTTGCCTTCTTTCACCTGAGCCTCTTTCACCTGACAATAGAAATTGTAGGTAAGGTTTTCACCGTTGCGGCTGTAATAGTTGCTGACGATAGAAGAAATGAACTCCTTAATAGCACCGTTCTTATCGGTAAGTACCATACCATAGAACTTGGCTGCGTCATCACCCTGAGGCACCTTGATAGCATTTGCCCTTACAGTAAACATCTTTCCTACCGGAACATTCACGACATCGGTAGCAAGACCAATGCCACCAGCATCTCCGGTGAGTTTCCATGTCTTGTCAACGGTAGTTGGCTCAGGCTGCTTATACTCAACATGTATAAGGGTATTTGAGTAAATATTAGTTGAGTATACGCCAGAAGCGTTAGGAGTGAGAAGTGTAGCGTTGGCAAATACCTGCATTACTCCATCCTGGAATGAGTTGTCAGTATCAACCTTAAACTCAAAAAGATCTCCTTTATAATAGTCATATTCATCAGTGAGATCTGTGAATTTTATGCCTTTCTTTTCAGCAAAAGTGACATAGAAGTAGGAGGGGTCGGAAGGAATACCTTCTACAATTTCCTTAAAGTCTTGCCAATATTCCTTAGACTTATATGCGGCGGATGCTCCAGATGGAACAGTAAGTTTAGCCTGCGGAGTACCGTTGAAAACACACCAGTTAATCCAAGCCGGAGATGAACGGCGAGCTATCACATCGCGGAGAGCGTTACAGCCAACGAACACATTATATTCCCAAGTGCCAACAGAAGCCGGGATATCAATAGATGTAAGTCCGGTCTGAGCGAGACATCCGTTCTTGAAAGTAGATAAGTTTTTGGGAAGGATAATTTGCTTAAGTGAGCGGTAGCCCATGAAAGCCTTAGTCGGAATAGCGTTAGCCGGATTAGATCCCTGAGCCAAGATCGAGACCTGAGAGATGTCAAGACGTTCGAGTTTCATGCGGTCGCGCATGAAATTGAAGTCAGCTGCATTTATTGTGCCGTAAAGAGTCAAATCTTTTACAGAAGCACATTCATCATCAGAAAGGAGATTCTGAAGATTACCTGCAGTCACCCAAAGAGTGCTTTTTGAAAGAACGCTTGCCGCAATCTGATTGTTAACGGTGATTCTCTGATTTTCCATCACGTTGGAGAGGCGGTAAGTAGTGCCATCAGCTTCAGGGCTAAGAATGAAACCATTCGCCTTCAAAGTGATATATCTGGAAGGATCATGCTGAACAAGAGTGAATACAAAATCGCGTCCGAGAATAGCCTTTGGTTCGGCAGCTGTGATTGTATAGAAGTTATTGCTGTTAGGAAGAGTCACAGTAATATACGGCACTTCATAATTCTTAGCGGAAACAGAAGCCGGAGCAAGACGATCGCCTGCAACGGGAAGCCATTCCGAAGAGCCGTTTGCCATAGATACAATTCCAACCTTGTCGCCGTCAGCAACAGAAACACCGGCAGGAACACTGCAAGAGAAATCGACATACTTGGATATCTGGAGAGCCCAAATAGAGAAATTACGAGGATCAGAAAGAAGACCTTTCTGAGTGCCGGAGGCATCGAAGAGAGCCACTGCGATCTTACCTGAAAAATCTGTATTGGAAATATTTTTCATTGCACCAACACGCACGGAGAAAGAATCAACCGAAGTAATGTCTGACACATTGAGTACAAGACCTGGCTGGCATTCGTCGCTTGTGACATGAATGTCAGACCAAGCCGTGTTGTCTGCAGCAGGCTTGATGTTATAGACGATCGTCATAAGATCATTGTACTTATGAGCCTTGCTAACTACAGGATTGAGAGCGTCAGTGGCATAAAAACCATTTGCAGAGCCACCCCATCCCCAGTTGATGTGGAAATATGGAGTTGAACCGCGCATCTCATAACCGTCGCAAACAAAAGCGTGACCTGCAGAGACATCCTGGCCGCAATACAGCACAGGGCGATTAGCGTCGATCTCATCTACGATCAACTGATCCCACGCATCACGGTTCATCTCCTGACGCTTCTTATATGATACACCGGCATCATATCCGAAGAGAGATGTGAGTGAATACGGCACCTTAACCTCATAGGCGCTTGAACTCGACATACCGAAGTCAGTGCCGATACCAATGGCTGCGTCAGCCACAAGAGCGGCTACCGCACCTGCTTCTTCAGCGGAATATCCGCTACGATAGTTGTCCATACGCATCGTGTTCCAATCATAAGTGTTGGACTCACCCGAGTTTACGAGAGATGCAGGGCGGGAAGCAGGGTAATTATGATATTTCAGAATTTCTGCAAGAGCCACACCAACACAACCGGTGAGACGGCGGTTGGGGATACTGTTGTTGAATGGAGCTTCTTGACTCCAGGAAGGAGTTTCAAGAACTTTTCTTTCACTGTTTGCGGAAGCGCGTGCAAGCACACGGCGACGCACGTCGGCTGAAACTTTTACAGGCTCAAGAAGCACACGCTCTGCAGGAGCCGGAAGCGAACCGACGCTCCATGTGGAATAGTCGGAATAACCGATAACCGGAAGCGAGCTGTCATCAGCCGAAATAATTACGAATCCTTTGCCATCTTTAGCATTGAACACGTAGCTAATCGGATTAGACGCTTTATCAGTGGCAGTGTAGGCAAGGACAAACGCGTCCTTGTCAGCCAACCGATTGACTTCGCCGGACTGAAAGAATTCAGCGGCAACGTCTTTTGCCTCATCCACGCTGAGTGTGGCAGCTCCAACAAGAGTGGGCGACAACGCACACAGACTGAGCATGAGAATCTGCTGAATTGATTTTAGCATAGGTCTTTAATGTATTAATGGATTAATTTTATTACAATTATCAAGATGGCCGGACCATCTTTTTCAATGATCCGGACATCTTATAAAGATTATCGTGCATCTTTTA
>CAMWQF010000164.1 GCA_947176285.1 uncultured Porphyromonadaceae bacterium | reverse complement strand
CTTAATATTTATCGTAATCTCAGCATTATTGACGTTTACATCATGCACTGTCGGGTATAAAAACGACGGTAAGGAGGTTACATGGCATACTTGGAACGAAGGAAGCTGGCATAATTCATGGAAGGTTGAAGCAGACCCTAAGACTTTTGAAGAACTGGATGATGATTACGGTAGAGACAAGAAACACGCGTTCTACAAAGGTAATATTATAAAAGGAGCAGACGGAAGTTCTTTCATGGCTATTGGCAATTGGTATGCAGCTGATAAAGCCCATGTGTATCTTGAAGGAGAATTGGTCGATAAGGCCGATCCCACTACATTCAAAGTTCATTCATATAGACTTACTGAAGATAAAAAAGACTTTTATTGGGATGGCAAAGCTCTAAATGTAAGAGATAAATCTACATTTGAGATTCTGAAATACAGTTCAGGGGAAAATTCAAGTTGGGGAAAAGATAAGTACAATGGTTATTACCTGAATGGCACGGTTATTCCAAACATCGATTACCCGACATTTCATCCAATAGACGCAAATCGCCCTGTTCAATCTGGATGCTATGCCGCCGATAAACATAGAGTATTTTTTATGGGTGAAGAGATACCCGGTGCAGACCCGGCTACTTTCAGAGTAGTGGATTTCTATATAGGACAGGATAAGAACAGAGCTTACAAAAAAGGGAAACCTACACAGATAAAAGATTACACTAAGCTTACGCAAATAGGAAGATTGATGTATTCTGATGGTACAAATATTTATGATTCAGAATTTCATATCTTGCCAGGTTCAGATGCTTCAACATTCGAGCACATCTCAGATAATTGGTATAAAGATAAATCGCATGTTTGGTGGAGTAACATATTGGTAGAGGGTGCAAATCCAACCACATTTCGACCTGTAACTGTCACATCCTATGCAGGAGGAACTCATTCAGACTTTAATTATGGAAAGGATGAAAATAATGTGTTTTTTCAGGATTCTATAATTCAAGGAGCAGACCCCGAGAGTTTTGAAAAACGTGATTTTCCAGATGGTGACAGTTGGACTGTATTCGACCGCAACCGGGTATATCAAGGCAAGGATTCTCCAAAACTACGTGAATATCTGAAAAAGAAATACGGCAAATGATATGGAAACGACACTGCGCTACATAGTAATAATCGCTATTGTCTATCGCATAGGCAATGGTATATATCAGTCGATACGTTCGCGGTCGATTGATTATTCTCTATGGGCGATTATTATGCTTATGGGTGCAGTGTTATGGATTTCAAGAGGATTTCTTATCTCCAGTCGGATATATTATTTCCTGATGATTGCCGTATGGCTTGTTGCAATCGGTTGTTTTGTTCTCTCGCTGAAATCCCAATACGGAAAGTATCTGAAATCTATTGCCATTGGTGGACTTTCAGTTTTCCTTGCTGTCTTTAGCTATTGGAATATAAAGGCGCAGTCCATCGTTCCAACAACCTTAATAAATTCTCTAAAGGGATATTCAACACATCGAATAGATGAGGTATGTTTCCGTTATAACGGAACTCCATTTTGGAGAAGTTACAATCTCAACTCCTACCCAAATATAAAGCTACTTCCTGAACAGTACGATGTAAGGCTTACAATCAAGCCGATTTCACCCAATGTTGCCAAACTTGAATCAATCACATTAATTCCAAAAGCAAAGATATGAAAACATCTCTCCGATATAAAATTGTGCTTTGGTTGTTGTGGGTGCAGATTGCGCTCATAGTCATGGCTGTTCTCATGATTGACCACACAGACCATGACCGAGTATGGCGATGGAATGTGCCATTCTGGACTCTCCTTGTCGGTTATGTTCTTGGATTTTTGCTTTTGCCATTCAGTCGGGGACTCGAAAAGTCAAAGACGTTGAAGTGGTGGCTAAGAATCGATCTTGCTGTCACAATTCTGATGCTTATTCCAGCCTATTTTGGATTGGCAGGTTGCCACGTGAAATACATTTCTGAAAAAGGAGATTATATACTTTTTAACCGGGGCGGTTTCTTGTCAGCACCACACGTAAATTTAGGAGTCAAGGCAGGAATCTTTATAAAAAGTTTGAATTACTTTCCCGTAGAATATTGGAATATTTCTCATGATGATTGGGCTATTGACAATACAACAGGTTGCTTTTTGCTGAGATCAAGACGTAACAATGACAGACAACTTTTTGTAGTGCCTTTAGATAGCTGTAAATACAAGATTAATGAGACCGTTATTAATAAAAGAATTGACAGTCTGTATAACTGTTCTCTCACTCGATACGATTGGATGGACTTCGTCATGCCCGATGATTTTTCAACAATCTCATATACAGATACAACCTCGGTTTCATATTTCAACACTGATGACTGCTGGTATCCTCTCGCAAAAATAACTTATCCACAAAAGGGCGGTCGCTTATCACCTGATAGTGTTATAGTAAGATACAACGATTCTAACGAAGACAGAATGTATCCAAAAGACTCTTTTCCTCACATGACGCCAACGGAAATACAACGATTCATCCGACATCTGAAAGGAGGCAAGCAATGAAAACATGGTTTGATATGAGCATAAGAATTTGGTGGCTTCTTCAAGGCATCATATTATTGGTGTTTGGATTTTTTGTTTGGACACCAATCTCTGTTACGGGCATACTTGTCATTATTTGCGACTGTTTGTATGATAATCGCAATCATAAGGTTCTCGTATTATCTCGAATCATGCTGATGATTTGTGCATTAGCATGTATGATTTATGTCTGTATGTTAATAGCCGTTGGCTCGCCACAAATATGGTTTGCCGTAGGAGTGGTAATTGTCGGAATTGCCAATGTGATACTGAGCACTAAATTAGTCATTAGTTCATTATTAGGAAGATAATATGAAAAAGTGGCAGAAAATATCAGGTTATGTAATCTTCGGATTAGGAGCAGTCATAGAATTGCTCTTATGGGCTTTTGCAATTACCGACTGGGAAGACACTCCTTGGTATAGTTGCATAAGCAGTCTTTCATGCGCCATGTGGATAAACTACCTTGTGGCATTCGGACTGTTCGTTTACTTGTGGAAGAAAGGAGGCAAACGATGAAACTGACAGGTAGTAAATCATTTTTGCTTGGCATTGCGTTGATAATGTCATTTGTTGGAGCCTTGGGTGCGGGCGTAATGCTTGGAACGGGCTTGAATTGGTGGCTGTTTGCGGTTTTTGCAGCAATGGCGGTTCTTGGGTCGGTATGTGCTTCAAAGATATTGAAACCGGTGCCGGATGTCGGCATTATCATAAAATACAACTTTCCCAAGGATGCAGGTTATTACCAAAAAGGGAAACGGAAGACTACACCTGTGAACGATAACGACATTCTATATCATTTAAAGATGTTTCTACCTTTTATTCAAATAGGTATGTTCGTTTTTGCGGCTGTTCTATTTAGCGGTGACAGTCATGATGTTCCACAACGAGTCGAATCTATTAGTTTTGATGGTGGTAAGGCAGAGTTAATTATTGTTGACCAGGGTGCATTTGGCTCCTATGCAGAACTTAGAATTTACAATAAGGAAGCGGAACATATTGAGAGTATATACTTTAGGTCCGAAGATACTACTCCCACTATTGACAGTATCGAAGGTAAAGATGTCTATGTTAGTTATCGTAAATTCCCCGGCGGTGACTCCATTCTTCCCTACGATAGGGTTATGTTAGGCGAGTCACTTATAGACCATGATAAACTGAAGTTTAACTACCATTTCCGAAATATCAAGTAAAAGTTGAGAAAGATATGACAGCAGCCGAATTTGTAACCGCCTTAAGGGAGATAACTCCTGATGAAAGTAGGTTTACGAAAATGCCGGAAGGTTTCGCCCAAATCTATCTGGACGAACTATTCATTAGCAATAAGAGTATTCACACGAATGTTGAGCCAGAAAATGCTATCATAGACTTGATGTCAAATTATGATGTCTCCAAGCTGACAATAATGATTTTCAGTTTCAATCGGTCCGATGAATTGGAAGATACAGAGCTATTTACTTTTTTCGGATGGAGAGAGGCTTTCCCGCTTGCAATTCATAAAGCTACCGGGGAGATAGTCGAAATGGACTGGGCGGACGATAACCGTATTGTAAGTTATATTGCCAAAGACCAGCAATCATATCTCGACCTTTTGTTTGCATTGCAAGAGAACAGCCTGTCAATTCTCTTTTCAGATAGGCAAAATGGAGTACCGGGCAATTGGCTGAAATTGCTGGGGGCTATAAATATCAATCTCATTTAACGGATTTGTTGTCATAAAGCGTTTAGAATATGGAATATCGGGAATTATCAAAACAACTGTGTGCAGTGTTCAACTTAAAGGGCATTACATCTAAATGTTTTGTCCATAAGGTTGAGTGTATTTTGGTAGGCTTGACATTTGTCAAAGTTCCGAATCGGGATTACAAGCTATTCTTTTCGATATATCCACTATGGCGTCCTACCCTGAAAAGTTGCATAGATCTTCCTTTATTGCTTCAACCGTTGGTAGATGACAACGGTCTTGACATATATTTGTCTGACGGTATAAATATCATTGACAGATGCAGCACTCAATTTCCATTGTTAAACGGCTGCAACACTGCCGCGGATTTTGTCAGGATTTTGTATGAAATTATTGCAACCGATAAGTCCATACAAACCAACTTTGTGCTCCAGATGAAGATATACGAGTTGATATATGGAGTCGCTCTTTATCTCAATAATATAGATATATCCCAAGATGTATACATACAGATTTCAAATCAAATATCCGGCTGGGACAAAAAGATATTTAACTATTGGTACGGCGATAAAGATACAACTCTGTCAAAATTTCTTGAATTTGAATCAAATAAGCGTAAAATAGTCAAGAATGTTGACCTGAACGCCTCTGACTCCAAAATAATAAAGCTCCCTACTTATAAATTCCTTGTATAATGAAACTAACCGATAAAAAACAAACATTCAAATCTCGATGAATATGCGCAACCGAGTATTAACAATATTCTTTGCTATGACCGCCTTCATATGTAGCGGTCAGTCGTTTGTTGACAAATATCCCAAACTGACGAAGAAAAATCTGCCTGAGTTTTTCGAGGATTGGAAAGCGTACTCGGATTCAGTTGTAGGTATGGTAAGCTGTCATTCGGATATATGTAATGCGGTAAATGCCGAATTTGATTCGTGTTTTCACTTTATCAGAGCATTGCAAGATTGCGCTTCTCACTATGTAAAGAGGTCGAAAAGGAAAGACTATGGAATAATTCCTCAATATATTCCCGTTGAATATTATCCTATTGAAATAGCCCCTACTGATACACTTTTTTTCTCTTGGGATTATGCGTCTTTGCATAATGATATATTAGTAAATGACACGATAACTCCGGCATTACGACCGAATGAGCTATATTTAACAATGCAGATACGCGATCAGCTACTGGAGTTTATAGCAGGGCAGAATGTTAGAAATGAAAGACCGGCTAAATTTATTCAAAAGAATATTAAAGAGTTGCGAAAGTATATAGACCATTATAATGAGGAACATAATGGAATGGTGGTTTTCAGTAATTACCCTTATGTTTGGAAAGTTCAAGCCACGAAAAACTTTATCGTTCTTCATATAATAGCTTCCAATTATTCAGGCTATGAGCAATGGTATATTAATTATGGCAATGGATTTAGGAGGGTGCCGGGAGAGAAGAATGTTTGGATAGAATAATACTTTAATTTACATTTATTTATGATTGTTCCTATACTTATATTAGGCTTCATATTAGTTGTCATAAGCGGACTGGTAAGCGCAAAACTAAAACATGATGACCGCAGGATGTGGTGGTTGCCAGTGGTAATTTGCGGATGCCTTTTCGTGCTCTTTCTTGGTTTTGCAATTTGGGCAATATTAGCTTTAATAAGTGGTCCACCCCTTTGCGTATAACTTGATGTTATTTATACCTGTGAAAATATAAGGTTATATCGCCGCCTGTGGCGGCCGAAATTTTGAACAAAAAAAATGAGCGGGCCACACTATTCGCATAGGGTTGTCCGCTCTCGTTACGACTATGGCTTTGTCGTTATTTCTTCTTCGTTAGCCACTCATCCCGTTTCTGACGGCACTCTTCCAAAGTGGGTGCTACCACTGAAAATAACTCGCCTTCTTCCGTGCGGTAGTCATACATTACTCGGCTCACTCTCTTTCCTCTCTGTCTGAGGTAAAAGGTTTCATACTGCTCCTGTCCTGCAAGAGTGGTGGATATTCCGTTCTTTGTCATTCGTGTCATAACTGTTTGGATTTTTATGACCTCCACCGTCATTGGCGGAGGTCGGGTTATACTTATGCTCTCTTTGACTCGTCATTGTTTTTTTAAGCGGAAACTCGTCGACTTTCAGTTCTCTCTGCAATCAACTTCTTGTTGGTGTTGATGATGTTGGCAATCTGCTCGGTGTATTTGCAGATGTCA
>CAMWQF010000163.1 GCA_947176285.1 uncultured Porphyromonadaceae bacterium | reverse complement strand
TGAATTATAAATTATGATATTGAATTTTATTGGAGGTCTCGGAATTTCCGAGATTTTGGTGATAGCGCTTGTAGTTCTTCTCTTTTTTGGAGGCAAGAAAATTCCCGAACTTATGAAAGGTCTTGGGAAGGGTGTCCGCTCTTTCAAAGATGGAATGAAGGAAGTGGAATCCGGTCTCAATGATGATGAGAAGGAGGAAGTGAAAAAAGAAGAAGCGAAGTAAACCACATATGGCGACTGGTAAATCGTCGGATGATATAAATGATGATTCCGGACTGACGTTTTGGGATCATCTTGATGTGCTGCGGGGAGTCCTGTTAAGGATCCTTGCCGTGGTGATTGTCTTTACTGTTGTGGCTTTCATGCTTAAAGATGAGGTGTTTGGAATAGTTTTGGCTCCAAAATCTCCTGATTTTATATTATATAGGTGGCTTTCTTATGTTTCTTCTAAATTAGGTTTCAACGTTGTCGATTCTTTCAATGTGGAACTGATTAATACCGGGCTTGCACAGCAGTTTATGATTCATATGAAAACTGCCTTTTGCGTGGCTCTTATCGTTACGTCCCCATATATTCTCCATCAATTGTTTGGGTTTGTCAGGCCCGCATTATACGCTAATGAAAGGAAATATTCGTTACGCCTTTTAATAGGTGGATATATTATGTTCTTAGTAGGTGTGGCATTGAGTTATTTCATCATTTTCCCTCTGACATTCCGTTTCCTCGGCACATATCAGGTATCCTCCGAAGTGACCAACCTCATTTCTTTGGAGTCATATATGAGTGTCTTGATCATGCTCTGCCTCTTTATGGGAATCATGTGTGAACTTCCGGTGCTATCTTATATAGCAACAAAAGCCGGAATCATAGATTCCGGCTTCCTAAGTCGTTACAGGCGTCATGCAATTTTAGTAATTCTTATAGTTTGTGCTATAATAACACCTACATCCGATGCCTTTACTTTGCTAATTGTCTCTCTCCCCATTTGGCTCCTTTACGAAGCATCCATCCTCGTCTCCCGCAAAGTGGTTTAAACAATTACTTGCTTGCTTCCTCTTTAATCTTGGCGAGAGCTTCGATTGGGGAGTAAGTGTTTTTAGCCTTTGGATTGAAGGTGATTGAGATTGTATCAGAGCCGGCAATATAGTTGATGATCATGTTTGTGCTATCGTTGCCTACAATCACCGGATTTCCTTTTGCGTCAGTAGCCGTATATACGCTATCTGTTTTCTGGAATCCTTTTTCAAGCATCAACAGATTTTTGATTTTTGTGCGGTTGCCGTTTTCATAAACAAAAACTGCTGATTGCTCGGGGCTTAGTGCATAAATCACACGTCCATCATATTGCCCTTTGCGTGGGTTCTGACCTTTGATATTGAAGTAAGTGGCATCATACATGCCGCTTTCTACAGGCTGTTCGGCATAGAATGCCTCATTGGCGGCTTCTGACTCTGCTTCTTTTTCTTTACTTGCATTTCCTCCGCAAGATGCCATAACAAATGCAAGCCCATAGAGTCCTAAAAATTTCAAATTTTTCATGTCTTAGTAGTTTGGGGTTATACTCACATAATTATAACATTTAAAATCTCACAAAAGTTATCTTTAGAGTGTAGGCAAATATGAATTATGCATTGAGCATTATGAATTGGCTACAACTTTTGCCCTCCCTGTGTGTTATAAAAGTAAAGGAGGATACTTAGAAATGGAGTGGGGGAGTCCTCTCCGGTATTGTTAAACCATCTTTAAATCTCATGTACTATGGACGTTAAGATCAAAGCAATTCACTTCGACATTAGTGACAAACTCGAAGCCTTCACCAACAAGAAAATCGATAAACTCGTCCGCAGGTTTGATGCCATCGGCGGCGTAAACGTCAACTATACTCTCGTAAAACCGGAAACCAACAATAATAAGGAAGCAGGTGTGGAACTTGTAATCCCCGGGTCATCTCCTATCTTTGCTTCCAAGACCGCTGATACATTTGAAGAAGCACTTGACCTTGCTCTTGTAGCTCTGGAAAGCCGTCTTGAACGCAATAAGGAAAAGAAATAATGCTTACCCTCTCTTCTCCTGAATTCGTACATGTACGTGTAATATGAATTTCATAAATCTTGCAGATACTAACGAGCCATTTATGGCTGAACTTGAAGCAGCCACTTCTAAAGTAATCAGAAGTGGCTGCTATCTCCATGGGCCGGAGACTGAGTCATTTGAAGCGGAACTCGCTGCTCAGTGCGGTGCCACTTACGCTATTGGAGTAAGCAACGGTCTTGATGCCCTGCGTCTGATATTGCGTGGATATTTGGTTATGGGGAGACTGCATGTAGGCGATGCTGTGATGGTCGCTGCAAATACTTTTATTGCCACAGTCCTTCCCATTACGGAATTTGGACTGATTCCCGTTTTCGTGGAGCCGGATACAGATACGATGAATTTCAGTTGGAATGAAGCTTTGCGTATTTTAAAGGAAAACGACAAGTCGGAGTCTCCATTGAACATTCGATGCGCAATGATAACTCATCTCTATGGAACTCCTTGCTGGAATCTTGATGCCGCTATGGAATTGAGAAATCGGGGAATCTTAATTGTTGAAGATAATGCTCAGGCAATTGGTGCCGAAGCCGCAGAAGCAGGTTTCCATGGTGTTCGTTTTACAGGAAATCTTGCCGATGCATCTGCGATCAGTTTCTATCCTACAAAAAATATCGGTGCTCTTGGCGATGCGGGAGCTGTCGTTACAAATGATTCCGAACTGGCTTACGCTGTGAAAGCACTTGCCAATTACGGCACAGACCGCCGCTATCATAATCTATATGCCGGATATAATTGCCGCATGGATGAGATTCAGGCTGCAATGCTGAGAGTAAAATTGCGACATCTCAAAGAAGAAACCTTGCGACGCCAAGAAGTGGCAGAGGCATATTCCCGCTGCATCATTAACCCTGTGGTTGAAAAACCTGCTATATTTAAAGACATGGTTCAGGTGTGGCATCAATATGAAATCCGTGTTCCTGAGCATCTTCGCGATAGCATGAGAGAATATTTGGCACAACATGGAATACCAACAGATGTGCATTATCCTACACCTCCATATTGCCAACCCTGCTATTCAGAATATCTTCCGACTGAAAAGACATTGTCGATGTCTATGGCAAATAGCAGCATTAGCCTCCCGATCGCAAATCTGACAGTGGAAAATGTTAAGGAGGTAGCGGAAATAATTAATAAGTTCGAGTCATGACAGAAGTTAAGAAAAATATTAATGGTGCATCTCAAAAAGCATCCCCAAGCAAGAAATGGATATATTGGATGTTTGGGGTGCTTGCTATCTTTGTTGTTGCCCTTTCATGCATTTATTGTATGCTTCTTTCAGGTCAAGCCCCATCAAGTGCTATAGTGAGGATTCCGGCGGCAGCGTCAAATGAGCAGTTGCACGATTCTGTCTCAAAATATCTTGGTGAATCATACGCGAAAAAAGTAAGCCGGTTGGTTGCTCTTAGAGGAACTGATCTTAACCGTCGTCATGGCGCATATCTCATTGAAGCCGGAATGTCGCCGCTCACTGCAATGCGGCGTCTTACGAGTGGACCCCAAGAACCATTGACTATAACCATAAATGGCTTCCGTCTCCTTCCTGTGCTTGAAGAGAAAGTGGCTGCCAGATTTGATTTCTCACAAGATGCACTCGCCAATGTACTTTCTGATTCTTCGGTACTTAAGCAATATGATCTCGCACCCGAGCAGGCACTCGCCCTCTTCTTCAATGATTCTTATGAATTTTTTTGGAGTGCTTCTCCGGAAGATGTGGTTGAGAAAATTGGTTCTCACTATCTTGATGTCTGGACTCCTGAACGTAAGGCTAAGGCTGCCGCTCTCGGATTGTCTCCGGCAGATGTGATGATAGTGGCTTCTATTGTAGATGAGGAAACAAATGCAAAAGAAGAAAAAGGCACTGTGGGGCGTCTTTATATAAATCGCTTGAAGAAAGGAATGCGTCTTGAGGCTGATCCTACAGTGAGATATGCCGGTGGAGATTTCACAGTGAAGAGAGTTCGCAATCCCAAGTCGATAGAAAGTCCATATAATACATATCTGCACGCCGGATTACCTCCGGGTCCTATCCGAACAACTTCGGTAGAGACAATAGACGCTATACTTGATAGCCAGCCGCACGACTATATTTTTATGTGCGCAAAGGAGGACTTCTCAGGCAGGCATAATTTTGCCGTTACATATGCTGAACATCAAGCCAATGCCCGCCGCTACAAGCGTGAACTTGACCGTAGGGGTATATTTTGATCTAGATTTGGATTATTGTGTGATATGATTCGCCATATATTGACTGTCGTTTTCTCATTTTCATTCTTTTTCTTTTGCGCTTCGGCTCAAGAGCCATTGCCTGATATATTGTGCTGGCATCCTGTTGATTTGGTTGAGGTGCCGGAGGTAGATTCTATTATTCCTGTAGCTCCAAGATTCACAGATCCGGAGGTTCGGCTTCAAGCGATCAAGGATGCTCAGCAGGAAGACAACCGCAACTGGTGGTATCTATTCAGAAAAGGTAAACTCAAGATGGATGATCCCACGGTTGAATGGCCAAAATTCCTCGGCTTTTGCGTAAAGGTATATAATTGGGGAGATCATGTTTTCAGCACCACAGACCCGGAATATGTGGTTGGTACCGGAAAAAAGTGGCGTGCCAGATTGATTAATGACAATTGGACTGATTCCTATTATATACGCTTCACTAATAAATTCAAGTCTCTGATGAGCGGCAATCTCCATGTATTAGCCGGTGCGTCAATTCAGTATATGGCTGTAAGTTACACCTATACGCTCGATATATCGCATATGCTAAATGGGGGCCCTATCAACTACAAAAAGCAAGAGTTTGGATTTAACTGTGCAAGATTCAGCATAAACGGATATGCATATAGCAACGGAGGTGGTGCCTATATACGCAATTTTGGCAATTATCAAGACCACAAGAGCATTCGAGTACCTTTTTCCGGGGTGGATATGAAGTCGCTTGGGATTGAAGGTTATTACTATATCAATGGATATAAATATTCACAGTCTGCCGCTTATGCTTTTTCTAAGATTCAAAAGAAAAGCCAAGGTTGCTTCATGGTAGGACTCGCTTATTGCAATCAGAACATAGCATTTGACTTTTCTAAGCTTCCTGATGAATTGAAACCCTTCATGACCTTCGAGGATATCAATTATCGTTTCCATTACAATGACTATAACCTGCTATTTGGATATGGATATAATTGCGTGTTGGGAAACCATTGGCTTTATAATATCACTGTTATTCCGGGCGTAGGTTTCAACCATTGCTATGAAGATTCGTATGATGGAAGCACAAAGCTTCTATCAATAAGTGGACGCGCCATGACATCTTTCACTTACAATAATGGCAATTGGTTTGCCGGATTGCAAGCCCATGTACGCGGTAATTGGTATCATTCCGGACCTACCACTCTATTTAATACAGTGGAAAGCGTACTGCTATCCGGTGGCTATCGGTTCTAACTTGCCCCCTAAAAAACTTCACAATAGCCTATAAAAAAATTGCCATCCCGGATTCGGGATGGCTAATCTTTTTATTGTCTTGGTCCGCGAGGTCCACGATCATTTCCGCCTTCTCGGCGAGGTCCGCGGGGTCCGCGATCGTTGAAGTCGCGTCTTGGGCGGTCGCCATCGCGACGAGGACGCTCGCCTCTTTCGCCTCTAGGACGCTGTTCACGCTCTACATAACCTTCGGGTTTCTCTGTCAGTGCTCGCATTGACAAACGATATTTTCCGGTCTTTTTGTCAATTTCGATAAGTTTCACCTTAACGGTGTCACCTTCCTTCAAGCCGGAAGCCTCCATGTTCTCAAGGCGATCCCATGAGATTTCGCTGATATGGAGAAGTCCGTCGCGGCCCGGCATGAATTCCACAAACGCTCCGAAGTCGAGGATAGAACGGACTTTTCCTTCATATGTCTCACCCTCTTCAGGCAAAGCCACGATTGCTTTAATCTTGGCGAGTGCTGAGTCGATGCTTGCCTTGTCTTTTGAGGCAATCTCAACTTTGCCGATGCCAAGTTTTTCGTCTTCTTCAATAGAGATTGTGGCTCCGGTCTCTTCCTGAATGCCCTGGATGATCTTGCCTTGAGGTCCGATGACAGCACCGATCATTTCTTTTGGAATCTCGAGAGTTACGAGACGCGGAACGTGCGGCTTATAATCTTCGCGTGCCTCAGGAATTGCTTCTGCTATCTTGCCGAGAATGTGCAGGCGTCCCTGGCGTGCCTGATCAAGAGCTTTTGCAAGGATCTCGTAGCTCAGACCGTCACACTTGATATCCATCTGTGTGGCTGTGATACCATTTTCAGTGCCGGTCACCTTGAAGTCCATGTCTCCGAGGTGGTCTTCATCTCCGAGGATGTCAGATAGCACAGCATATTTAGTAGCACCCGGGTCTGAGATAAG
>CAMWQF010000162.1 GCA_947176285.1 uncultured Porphyromonadaceae bacterium | reverse complement strand
CTGTCAGTTTGGCATACTCCAATTCAAGAGTAGCCCAGTCTTTCGACCGGGCTAATAAATCCTTGAATTGATCTAAGAGTGTATTGTTACTACTCATCAATCGCTATTGTTATGCGACGGGATTAAGCCTCTCCGGTGAGTTCTGCCACGAGAGCATCTACTTCCTCGTCGCTGATTTTAATACCTTTTCTTTTCAAGATCTTCACAATTCGTGAGCGAAGTTCTTCGCCCTTTTCAGGAGCAAACAGGATTGCAGCACCGCAACCTACAATTGCACCGCCAAGGAATGCATAAAGAATATTTAGAGCTTTCATACTTTTTCCTTTATTCTTATACTAATTATAATTTTTCGATCTGATCCTCAATCTCGTCGGCGAGTTCTTCAAGTTCGCTTCCTTTAAGGTTGATTCCTTTTTCTTTAAGGATCTTAATTATCTTTCTGCGAGTTGTTTCACCTTTTTCAGGAGCCACGAGCAGGCCTACTGCTGCTCCGGCAATTGCGCCGCCTACTACAGCGCAGATAATGTGCATTGCTTTCATGTTTATATGTTTTTTAATTAATAATTCTTTTATAAATACAACAAATGAATCAGCATTTGGATTAATCAACATTGAAAAAACTGAAATTATTTCAGTTACTTTCTTGCCATCATAATCGGAGATGCCGATGCCTTATATGCCAATACTCCGGCTTGCGACAATTCTACAGTTTCCCATTCTCCTCCGGGAAGAGGCATTGAGACGTGGGTGTCGTCAATAAATGTAATTAGAGGATACTCCTTGTCATTGAATTGCAGACTCCATGTACGGGTGTCTTGTGCGAAATCAAGCCGATATTTTTCTCCTGTCTCCTGAAGAGTGATGTCATATCCTTTTCCATCGCATTTTACGAGATATCGACCATGGTCAGTATCGATAGATTTGGTAGAAGAAGTCATAGGATTGTCGCCGCTCCAGAATTCGATGGTATTTAGCACAAAAAGATCTGCAATTCCGCATACTTCATAGACCGGAAGCACCCAGAATGCGAAAAACACCAGTTCATTTACAAATTTATTGGATATCTGATCATTCCATGCATAAAGGTTTCTCGTCAATGCAAACTTTCCCATGCATGATGTCATTGAGGAGCAGAGTAAAGCTGCAACAGCAGCACTAAGAATCAATTTTTTCATCTATGTCTGTCAGTCTATATTATTTGTGAATATGGAGTTTTAGAAGCAATTGTAACTTCCTTACAATTTAGAAACACTCTGCAAGGAATCATTGTTTTGGAATTCGTAGAAAAAACAACAAGGCAACTCCGGACGGGAGCTACATCCTTTTGCACTTATTATCTATGCTGTAAGCCCTTATGGGGTTTGATAGGGATGGATGTTATGCACCGGCCCGGAGTGTGCCTGAGAGTTATATACTTAGTTATTTCTATCGTTAAGATTTTCTTAATTTCTGATTTATAAACGACGTTCCGACACTATTTGTTTAAGTTGTTCACATTCTTTAACTTTACGTTTTCATTGGTCTAAAAGGAATTTTTCATCGTTTTTTAATATCTGAATCTTCATTTATAAAGTATTTTTTATTAATTTTGCGCGAAATAACGTGGAGAAAAATCCACGCTTTGATTTGATTATTTTTATTAAACAATGAATATTAGGAGATTATTCTCATTCGTTATTCTTTTGGCATTGCTTTTTGCTATGCCTGTGCATCTTTTTGCCAAAAAAGAAAAGGATAAAATCACTGTAGTCCTTGACCCCGGACATGGAGGAAAGGACTTTGGGGCTTGTGAAAATGGGGCTAAGGAAAAAGATATAAATCTTGCCGTTGCTAAAAGGCTGCAGGAGTTGATAGAAAAGGAACTTTCAGATGTCAATGTAGTGATGACAAGAAGCGACGATAGATACCTGACACTTCAGGAACGAGCCGATGTAGCTAATAATAATAAGGGTGATCTTTTCATGTCGATACATGTGAACTCTATAGATAAAAAGACACGAGGAAGGGAATATACCCGAGGCAGTTCCGTCTATGTGCTTGGTCTGCATCGCGACCAAGACAATATGAAAGTGGCAATGAGAGAAAATGCAGTTATCGAACTTGAAAGCGATTACAAAGAAAAATATTCCGGATTTGATCCATCTAAAGATGAAAGTTATATAATCTTTGAGATGGCTCAAAAAAGAAATCTTGGAGAGAGCATAAGGGTGGCAAGTGATGCGCAAAATGAACTTGTAAGCACTGCCGGACGATCTAACCGAGGAGTCCGTCAGGCAGGGTTCTGGGTGTTATGGGCCACTTCTATGCCGGCAGTGCTCGTTGAGCTTGATTTTATTTGCAATCCCGAATCTGTGAAATTCATGGTTTCTGACAAGGGAGTAGATAAACTTGCTAATTCTTTGCTTAATTCAATAAAAAAATTTGTAGAAAGAAGAATTTGATTGTTATAAGTGTATAGCCTCACCACTAAGTCTAACTTTAAAAGAAAAAGAAATATAACATGAAAAAGATATTCAATAAAGAGTTTGCCATTGGGCTCTCGGTGATCGTTGCAATCCTTATTCTCATTTTCGGGATAGACTTTCTGAAAGGAATTAACCTTTTCAGACCAGCGCATTACTATCTTGCCTACTATGAAAATGTAGATGAGTTGACTGTGTCTTCTCCTGTGCTGATTCAAGGATATAAGGTGGGTCAAGTAAGAGAAGTTAATTTCAATTATGCTAAACCGGGCAAGATCGAAGTGGTGATGGCACTCGATAAGAATCTCCAGCTTCCGGAAGGAACTGTAGCAAATATCGGGACTACTCTACTTAGTGGAGCACAAATAGAACTTACACTTGGCTCCGGACCTAAGTTGCTTCCTTCCGGAAGCGAGGTGACTGCCGGAGTTAAACCGGGCCTTATGTCATCTCTACAAGATGGCCTAATGCCATCAATTGCAGGAATATTACCAAAAGTAGATTCCTTGCTCTATAATCTGAACCTTCTTGTAGCAGACCCTGCTCTCGCAGCCTCAATCCAGAGACTTGATGGCATCACTAATAATCTTCTTGCCACGACTCAAGGTCTCAACAGCACGATGAATACCCAAGTGCCACGCCTGGCAAATAATGCGGTAAAAGTCACTCAATCTCTTGATACTATTGTAGGAAATCTTGGTCAACTTTCTTACCAGCTTAAGTCTCTGCCTTTGGATGCAACTGTAGATAATGTCAATCAGTTGACCGCCAATCTATCGCAATTCTCAAAACAACTCAACGACAAAAATTCCACTCTAGGGTTGCTGACAAGCGATCCGGAACTCTACAATAGACTTAATCAGGTGTCTGCCGACATTGATTCCCTCATAGTAGACATTAAGAAGAATCCTAAACGATACATAAGCATTAAACTCCTTTAAGGTTAAGTCGCGAGTGAAACGGGTTTTATATCGATACAATCCGGATACCGATAACTTCGAACGTCACTATCCTACGTTGAAGACTCGTCTTGCCACTCTTGGCAAGTATCTTGCTGTGGGGATAGGGATAGGAATTGGATTATACATTCTGCTTCTTTACGTTTTCGACGGACCTACGGAAAGAAATCTTAAGAAAGAGAACTCGCAGTTGAAATCGCAATATGCGATTCTTGAAAAGCGACTTGACAATTCCATCAAGGTGATGGAGGATATTCGCAATCGTGACGATAATTTCTATCGCGTTATGATGCAGATGGATCCTCTTTCAACTAAGGAGCGATATTCCGGTCTGGAAAATGATACCAAATATGAAAGCATCGGTCATCTTAATGATGCGGAATTAATCAGCAGGATGAATCGCACAATGGATCTGCTCGAACATCAGATTTATTCTCAATCTGTGTCTTTCGACCAACTTAGGGAAGCAGCCGGAGAGCAGACAGATAAGATAGCAAGAATTCCATCGGTATTGCCAATCAACATAAAAGACTATACTATGTCTTCGGGATATGGTTACCGACGTGATCCTGTATATGGAACAGCTAAGTTTCATGAAGGTCTTGATTTTGCTGCTGCTACAGGCACTCCGGTGTTTGCAACTGCCGATGCCGTCGTAGAGGTTGCGGAAAGAAAAGATGCATATGGCAACTGTATCGACCTCAATCACGGGTATAATTACGTCACTCGTTATGCCCATCTAAGTCAGATTCTCGTCAAGCAAGGACAGCATGTGAAACGAGGGGAAATGATTGGAAAGGTTGGCTCCACAGGTAAGTCTACGGGCAGCCACCTTCATTATGAAGTGAGATTCAAAGGAGAACCACAGAATCCGGTGCATTATTATTTTATGGACCTTACTCCTCAACAATATCTTGACATGATACAACTTGCTGAAAATTCGGGTCACGTAATGGATTGATCACAAAAGCGATGGAAGATTTAGGCAAAAAATACTACAAAATCAGAGATGTGGCGGAATTCCTTGGAGTCCCTGCTGCTACTCTTCGCTATTGGGAAACTGAATTTGCAGAAATAAATCCAAGTCGCACTCCAACCGGAATTCGGCAATACACTCCCGCTGACGTTGAAACACTAAAGATTATACATTATCTTATTCGCGTCAAAGGTTTGAAAGTGGAGGCAGCGAAGCAGCAGATGAAAAGCAACCGTAATAATATCTCAAAAAAACTCAAGGTGATCAGCGAATTGCAAGACTTGCGTAGTGAACTTGAAATAATGCTGAAAACTCTTACAAAAAGGAAATGAAAGAAATTATAAATTAGAATTATAATACTTTGGATTTCCGGTTACGTTTTCTCCAATAAAACCAGGCTTGGAATAGGATTCTCCTTCCGACTCCAGTTCGATTTCAGCCAATGTAAGACCTTTCTTACTCCCTAAAAATTCGTCCACTTCCCATAATTTCCCTTCGTAAGGAACATTATATCTTACTTTTTCAAGAATAGGTGACTGGCAAATTTCAAGCATTTTCAGAGCATCCTCTTTGGGAATCTCATATTCAAACTCTAAACGCTTAGCACCTTCATTTTTCCCTTTTACAGTAATATATGCTCGGTCTGTTTTAATACGCACACGCACTGTCCGTTCAGGCTCCCGGCAGAGATATCCTTGAAATATATGGAACTTAGCGGTAGCCAAATTCTTGTAGCAGTCGTTTGTCACCAAATATTTATGTTCAATCTCAAATGCCATAATGATTTTTTTATTAATTTTGTAATTGCAATTACAAAATTAATGAAAATCGCCGATATTCGCAATATCTATTCCGGTTCATTGTCATTTTTGACAATGGCTATTTCTCTATGCCATTTTATAATCTGTGGGTTTGTGGGTTCATTTTCCATTTGTGCTCAGCAAGTCCAAGTTGATACTGCAATATTTATGCGCGAGGCTCTCCAACTTCAAGAAATTATTGTGAATCCCGGCAATGAGAGGTATACGGCAAAAAACAATCCGGCTGTAGAACTTATGCATCGAATCAGGAAAATGCAGAAAAATGGCGACCCTCGCAAAATGGACAAATATAGTTTTGACCAATATGATAAGATAACTCTCGGAATACTTGATGTTTCGCCTGAAATGCTTAAAAGTCATGATTTTCTCATTGATTATATGGATACTACTTCTTTTGGCAGAAGGCCGGTGCTTAACGTTCTATTAAACGAAAAGGCATCTACTTCTTTATACTCAGGAGGAAATAGGCAGAGAAAAATTGTTGAAAGAGGGAAGACTTCAAGCGGAATTAGCGAGATGTTTGATGTTGGAACTGTCGACGTAGCGCTTGAAGATATGATGCGAGAAGTAGATATATATGATAATGACATTACTCTTTTGGGTAATAAATTCCCTGGTCCTCTTTCTACAGCAGGAACTCTGCATTATCGTTACTTCATCGCTGACACTTTGGATATAGAAGGCACAAGATGCATCCAACTTACGTTTTTACCCAAGGTGCCCACAGAATTTTCATTCAGTGGAAATCTATATGTTGAACTTGGCGATACCACCGGTTTTATAAAGAAGGTTTCTATGAAGGTGCCACGCACTGTGAACCTTAATTTTATTGATAATCTATATATTGAACAGGCGTTCGAAAAGGATTCATTGGGGTTTCGGCAAAAAGTAAGTGACCAATTAAGTGCTGACATATGCCTGATAGAAGGGACGCAACGTATGTATGCGAATCGATCTTCTAAATATGAGAATTTCAGTTATAGGAAAAGGGAGGATTTAACCAAAGTCTATAATATGATAGGCTCATATTTTGATATTGAGTCCGTTACTGATACTCCGGATTCCTTTCTTCCGGAGATAAGAGGAAAATCTCTTTCAAATTCAGAAGAAAATATGGGCTCTTTTATGTCTGAATTGAGAAAGATCCCTTTCTTCTATTGGGCTGAGAAAGTTGTAGTGATATTAGTGAATGGCTATATCAAGACAGGATCACACAGTAAATTTGATTTCGGACCTGTCAATACGTTTATAAGTGCTAATCCTGTTGAAAAAGTTAGATTTAGGGTTGGAGGTATGACTACTGCAAATCTTTCGCCTCATTTGTTTGCAGACGGATATGTGGCATATGG
>CAMWQF010000161.1 GCA_947176285.1 uncultured Porphyromonadaceae bacterium | reverse complement strand
TTTTTGTTATAAATGACTATCGATCGCTTTCCATGAACGATGCTGACATTATTCTCAATAAGTTCATTGGCTTCCTCAGTGATCTTTTTGTCGAGTTCCTTGAGGTCTTTATTATATTGGTCGATTTCTGCTCCACGCTGATAAGCATCATGGAGATCGCGGGTTACGAGCAGCCCAACTGCTTCCATACCGCTTTGCATACGTCCGGAGGCATTAATTCGAGGTCCAATTTTGAAAATCACATCAGATATTGTGATGTCCTTATTGGTAAGTTTACAAAGTCGAATGATGCTTCGAAGACCCAGATTCGGATTAGAATTAAGCCGGCGAAGGCCATGATAAGCCATAATACGGTTTTCCCCAACAATAGGAACTATATCGGCAGCAATGCTGACAGCGACAAGGTCGAGAAGGGAGTTCAGTTCATTATGATTACCAAGACCATTGCTTTTTGCAAAACCCTGCATGAATTTAAATCCGACACCGCAACCGCTCAAATGAGGACAGGGATAAGGAGATCCCGGCATCTTCGGATTTAGAATCGCAACAGCAGGAGGGAGTTCATCGTCAGGCACATGATGGTCGCATATTATAAAGTCAATACCAAGTTGTTTTGCATATGCAATCTCATCGATAGCCTTAATTCCACAATCAAGCACGACTACAAGTTTTATATCGTTTTCAGCAGCATATTCAATGCTTTTTCGCGATATACCGTAGCCTTCCTCATACCTTGTAGGAATATAATATTCGATATTGCTGTAGTAATTCTGTAGATATTTGTAGACAAGTGCAACTGCTGTAGTTCCGTCTACATCATAATCTCCATAAATCATGATCTTTTCCTTGGCTCCCATGGCACGATTGAGGCGGTTGACAGCCTTGTCCATATCAGGCATAAGGAATGGATCATGAAGGTCATCAAGGGAAGGGGATAAAAATCCGACGGCTTCCTCCGGGGTACTGACACCTCGGCGCAACAGCAGTTCGGGCACCGGGGTGATGCCCCCACAGACAGGAAGGAGAGCATCCGCTTTCTCCTGCTCCTGACGCGTAAGTGGTTGATAATTCCAGTTATTGCTCATGGTGTCACTAAGTTAATGGCAGAATGCAATACCCACATTCTGTCTCATATTGCAAAATTACACAAAATTTATCAAATTTGCAAGAGCGAAATGTGAGTGAAGTTGCATTTTATAGCAAGTTTATTGTTTTTTAACATATAATATAGGATACCTGAGTAATAAAGGATGAACACAGAATAAGGGACACACAGTCTGTGCATCCCTTAAAAAATATATCTAAAATTTCCCTATCTAATCATTTTGATTTGATAAAAGCCATAATGGCTTTTGGAGTCAGGGATGAGCCTTTTAGAAGCATAGATGAGGCGTAGATCTTACCACCTATAATAATAGCACCATAAGAACATACATATAAGACAATCAGAGAAAGGATGCTGTTCCATACGGGAACCTCGCCTGTGATGGCATTGACTGCACCTACAGTAGGAGAGGTAAGCGGAAAATATGCGCAGACCTGTGCCAAAACAGATGTTGGATGATCTACGGCATACATGCCAATATACATTGACGCCAGCACCACCATCATCAATATAGAAAGATATTGCTGATTCTCATTATTACTGTCGGTGACAGCTCCGCAGGCTGCAAAGAGGGAACTGAACATCAGATAGCCCCCGATGAAATAGAGAAACGACCAGATTATTGACTTCCAGAGCAATGGATGGAGAAGATATCCCCATGGAATAGAGATATCGAGCACTACGCAGAATCCAAAGCCAATAAGAAAAATACAAACTCCCCAAAGAGCCACTTGCGTTAGAGTGATAAGAGCCACACTGATAATCTTTGCTGTCAGCATTGTGCGTCCCGGTACGCAAGTAGCAAGAAACTCCATGATGCGGTTAGTCTTTTCTTGACGCACCAGTTGCATGATCTGGCTTCCACATATCATCATTGCGAAAGTGAGGCACACACCTACCATCATGGCTATTGCCTTTGCCGGAGTCATATCATCTTCCTCGGGGGTCAAGCCGGTATTTTCATTAAGTGAGTCTACCATTGAAGTATATGATGACGAATCAGACATGAGAACCCCCATAACTATGCCAAAAGCCATCATAGCCAATGGAACTACAAAAGTCAAAATCCAGAATGATTTTCTGGTGACAGCAGTCTTATATTCATTAAGTATAATCAATTTCAACTTATTCATAGAGCAGATGGAGTTTGAGCATTACTTGAATTGGAAGTATAGGAAATGAAAATATCTTTGAGAGAGGGGAGTGCTTCTTCAAAATGAAGTATTTGACTTTGAAAAGCCACTGCATCGATAACTTCATTATTGGAATTCATAGGATTTCGCCTTAGTTTATAAGCAAAACCTCTACGCCAATTTAGATTTTCCACCTTCTCTATTTCTGTGATAACTCCACTTGAGAGCAACAACGGTTCAGAAAGTTCCGTTGATGTGGTCAGAAGCAACGTATTGTCCTTGTGTGCCTCCTTAATATCAGTCATAGAGTCAGCCACAAGTATATGCCCATGATCTACCAACACGATATCGCTGCACATCTCTTCAATTGCCGGCATATTGTGTGAACTGAGAATAATAGTAGAACCTTTCTCACGAAGACGCTCAAGAATCTGCTGGAGAATCTGTCCGTTGAGAGGATCAAAACCACTGAATGGTTCATCAAGAATCACAAGTTTAGGTTCATGGACAAGCGTACAGATTATTTGCACTTTCTGCTGGTTACCCTTAGAAAGCTCCTTAAGTCGCCTACGTTGCTGACCTTTAAGATTAAAAAGTTCAAGATATTCGTTCATCACAGTGCGAAGCCGCTTCGGGTCTCCGCCCTTGAGTTGACCAAAATACAGAATTTGATCTTCTACTCGCATCGTATCATAAAGACCTCGCTCCTCAGGCATATATCCTATATTACGTGATGCTTCGATTGATGCATTCTCGCCGAGAATGGTAACACTGCCGGCATCAATAGTAAGGATTCCGTTGATGATGCGAAGAAGAGTAGTCTTACCGGCTCCATTTGGACCAAGAATCCCGCAAATAGAACCTTCTGCTATACCGAAACTGACATTGTCAAGCGCTTTGAGCGACCCAAAGCATTTGGTCAGATTCTTAACTTCAAGAATATTCATTGTAATATATTCGTGTATGCGTTTAATTGTTTAAGCGTTTAAGTGTTTATTTGTTTAAGCGTTTAATCGTTTATTTGTTTATTTGTTTTAGCATCTATGCGTTTTATTGATTAGACGCAGAAGTTGGAGAAAAATTACATAATCATTTGATTTTTTTCCCAATCGTCCGATCGCCCATCACTTTGCCAAGTTGACCGCGCTTTTCCATAAGGGCCTGAGTTTCCATAAGGATTTTTTGCTCTTCTTCAGGATTTGAACGGCCGAGGATACTGTCGAGCTGTTTCATCTTTGCTCGAATCATCTGATTGAGCATCTCATTTTTCCACTCCAACACTCCTCTGGGCACAAGGACCCGCATGCGGTCTAACTCCATTTTCCTTTCACTCACAGGATTATTGCGCATATAGATGTTGCTCAAAGGTTGCTCGTCGTTGATGGCATCCATCACTGTGCGGCGAACATCATCATCCTGGTGGCTTGAGAGTTTTTGCTCTGCATAATATCGGGCAAAATCATAACGTTTTCTTGCAATTTCTTCCTCAACGTTTTCCTCAAGGATTCTCTCTGCTCTGCGGATCTCCACCATATTCATATTCTTTGTGGCTATCTCATCATATCCTTTCTGCAGCATTTCTTTTCTTTCTTTAAAAAGATTTTCTTCGAATGCATCATATTCTTTAAGAAAGTCCTCCTTTAGATCGAGAATCCTATTGAATGTCTTTGCAAAAGCAGGGAAAGAAAACCATATATTATCAGCCTGCAGATCTTCAGCAATGTATTCCGCCACATTGATCATGCCGGTGGATCCGTCTTCAAATTCTACTTCACAAAAATCAAGCATCCCATATCTTACACACTGGAATATGACAGTTCGCTCCATCGGATAATATGGATACATTTCGACCATTCGGTCGGAATTTGCAGGCCTAATGTTTTTTGAAATATCCGGTTGAGGATTATTTTCATTTTGATCGATGCGGTCAATGTCATTCGCTTGCCGCTGCCTACGCTGCTGCTCAATTATATCGCTGCGCGATGATTCCACAGCCCCTTCAATCACTTCTTCACTGACACCGAGGATTCTGCTGCATTCCTGGATATATACGTTTCGCTTTACCTTATCAGGAATATGAGCAAGTGAACTCACCACGCTATTGATAGCAGCAACTCTCTTCTGAGGGTCGTTCCCAACATCCTTAAGAAGCACTTGAGCCTTAAATCTTATAATGTCGGTGGCATGATCATTGACGTATTTCCGGAAATCTTCGGGAGTGTGTTCGCGAGCAAAGGAATCAGGGTCATGTCCATCAGGAAGAAGAAGGACCTTGACATTCATCTTGTGGGCAAGGAGCATATCTATACCACGTAAAGATGCCTTTATTCCTGCAGCATCCCCATCATAAATAAGAGTGATATTGTTAGTAAAGCGATGGATCATGGCTATCTGACCATCAGTAAGGGCTGTGCCGGAAGATGCTACAACGTTTTCCATTCCCGATTGCCACATTCCGATCACATCCATATAGCCTTCCACAAGAAAACAATTATCTTGTTTTGCTATTTCACTCTTTGCTTGATAAATTCCATACAGTTCATTACTCTTCTTGTAGATGGCAGATTCCGGAGAGTTGATATACTTTGCCATGCCACCCTTTAAGTCGCGTCCTCCGAGAGCAACAACCTTACCGGATGGATTCAAGACAGGGAAAATGACTCTACCACGAAAACGGTCGTAATAACTTCCATGCGTTTTCTGCGATTCGCCAAGCACTCCTACATCCACAAGACTTTTCCTATCCATCCCGGCAAGATTGGCTGCATCAGCCAATGCATGGCCACTGTCAAGATTATATCCAAGACGAAATTTCTTAATGGCTTCATCGGTGACCCCGCGTTGATAAAGATATTGCAATCCTATGGACCGCCCTTCCTCCGTATCACTAAGAGCCTTCTCCATTTGAGTCATAGCCCATTCATTTGCAACGAGCAATCCTTCCCGCTCATTGAGTTGACGGCGCTCATCGTCAGAAAGTTCCTTTTCCTCTACCTTGATATTATATTTTGAAGCAAGTTGAAGAAGAGCATCATGATAAGAGAGACCTTCCTTCTCCATTATGAAATTGACCGGAGATCCTCCTTTCTTGCACGAGAAACAATAGCAGAAATTCCTGACACTGTTTACTGAGAATGAAGGAGTCTTTTCATTATGGAATGGACACAGTCCTACATAATTACGTCCTCTCTTTATGAGATGCACATAATCGCTTACGACTTCCACTATATCAGCGGCGTCGGTTATTTTTTGAACAGTAGCCTTATCAATCATCTAAGAGTATTGACCCAATGAAGAATTTCTGTGGCGGTGTTTTCACTCACCGGCACCAGAGGAAGTCTCAATTCATTTTCAAGAAGCCCCATGTCGTGCATGACACATTTCACACCTGCCGGATTGCCATCGGCAAAAAGCAACCTAATGAGTTCTCTAAACTTGAAATGATAGTCAACGGCTTCTATATAATTCCCTTCAAGGCAAAGATGAACCATTTCAGCAAAGTCTTTCGGATAAGCATTTCCGAGGACAGAAATCACTCCTTGCGCACCCAGCGTCATCAAAGGATAGGTCATGCCATCATCTCCGCTTAATATTGTGAAGCCTTCCGGTCTTTCGCGAAGCAACCTCTGAATTTGATGGATATTTCCTGAAGCCTCCTTAATACCGACGATTCCCGGCACTTCACGTGCAAGACGAAGAGCGGTGTCGGCTGTCATGTTGACACCTGTACGTCCGGGCACATTATATAGAATGACCGGAAGGGGAGAGGCTTCTGCCACCGCCTTGAAATGACAATAAATCCCTTCTTGTGATGGTTTATTGTATTCAGGAACTACTGATAGGATGGCTGAGTAACCGGATAGATCTTCCTCCTTAAGACGCCTGACGATTTCTGCAGTGTTGTTGCTTCCAAATCCTAAGACAAGTGGAAGCCTCCCATCGACGGTTTCTTTAACAAACGACCTTACCTGAACCTTTTCTTCATCAGAAAGGGTAGAGGTCTCTCCCGTAGTGCCGAGAACAACCAAAAAGTCAGCACCATTATCCACGATATGGTCAATTACCCTTTTGAGGGCATCAAAGTCAATGTCTTTATTTTTTGTGAAGGGAGTGACCAAAGCCACGCCCATTCCTAGAATATTCAAGTTTGCCATATGGAACTTCGTTAATAGATGCTGTTTTCAATTACAAAATTAACTAATTTTTTTCATACTGCAAAATTTTGAGAAGCAGATGATGAAGACATATAACAAAAAAATACCTTCGAAATGAATCGAAGGTATTGAAGTTGCCTTGGAAAGACTCGAACTCTCACAAACGGAACCAGAATCCGGTGTGCTAC
>CAMWQF010000160.1 GCA_947176285.1 uncultured Porphyromonadaceae bacterium | reverse complement strand
AATATTATTTATTTATAATTTGCTGGTGTTTTGACAACACCTTCCTGAATTAGAGTAGCAAATACCGTGCCAAATTCAATAATAATAACAGAAATTTCACATCATTGTTTTAGATTTTAAGTGTAAGAAATGTTAATAGAGTGGCTATGGGTCAAGGCGAAAAATATTTTTTCATATATGTTAGGATTATTAAATTTTTTTTATAACTTTGCAAAGGCAAAAGATTATTAACTCACATAATATGAAAAGAACAAGAACAACTACAAGTATTTTGGCTCTTTCTTTAGTCATGGCTTCTGCTCATGCATTAAAGAATTATGAGCAGGGAAATCCCAATGATCCCAATTATGATTACTTGAAGGACTTTGCTCCACTCAAGAATTATATAGATTATGACAAGTATCCCAATTTCCGACTCGGAGGCGCTATAATAGTGGACGATTATCTTAATAATTCCACTGTAGCAGGAATGATAAATAACAATTTCACAGAGACTGTAGCCGGAAATGCAATGAAGATGTCAAGTTGTGTCAATGGCAATGGAGGAATGGATTTCTCCAAAGTGAAAAGATTTGTTGCTGCTACCGATAAAGCCGGAATAAATTTATATGGCCATACATTGGCTTGGCATTCACAGCAACCCAATGGTTGGCTTAGAGGTCTTATAAAAGACAAGCCGGCTGTTCCTTTTGAAAATCCCGACACTATGGTCTATATGACAATAGGAGGCAAAGATTTCCGTACTCAGCAGAATGTAGGCTGGACAGCCGATAAGACTCAATATGGATTTTCACTTAATTTTTCTTCACAAAATGGATTGAATATCCACACTACTAAAAAGTGCGGCTCATGGGAAGTGCAATTCGTATGCTACGATAATATTCCAACTGAAGCTGGCAAGACATACAATATCACTTATGAAATCAAAGGCTCCGAACCCGGAACAATGCATTCAAAACTTGGAGACTGGGGAAGCGGCAGCAACACTGACTTCAAATTCTCTACTGAGTGGGAGGAAGTGACAGTAAAATATACGAGTCCCATCAATAATCCATTCATGCTTCTTCAATGCGGTGATTTTGTAGGTGATATTTACATAAGAAATATTAACGTCGAAGAATCGGTAGGGGCAATGAAGATCAACGAAGCCCGACGTTATCTCGAAGTGGAAGCTTCAGCAAAGCATTCAGAAGCTTGGGACAATCAGTTCTGGATTATCACATCTTCACCTTTTAAATCAGGCCAAAGTTTTGAATTTTCAGCGGATGTACGTGCTGACAAACCAGCCAAGGCTTCTACTCAGATACACAATGATCCGGGCAACTATGTCACTTACCAAGCATTGGGCGACATTAACTTTGGATCCGATTGGAAGACTATTAAAGTTTCCGGAAGATTTGCGGATGGTGGAAAGTCAATTGCTTTCAATCTAAGTGAACTCTCAGATGCTAATACATATTATTTCGATAATATAAGCCTCAAGATTGGGGGAGAAGAGAAGGTGATCAACGGAGCCATTGAAGGGGAAGACCTTTCATCTTTCAAAATGAAAAAAGATAGGGGAGGCATAACCACGCCGACTATTGGGAACAGTGAATATTATCTTCAGCTTCCGCAAAAGACCCCACTCACTCGTGCTGAGAAACTTGAAGCTTTGAGTGGTGCGATGGAGAAGTGGATCAAGGGAATGATGGAAGCCTGTGGCGGCAAGGTAAAAGCATGGGATGTTGTAAACGAGGCTATTTCCGGTGGAGGAAACGATGGTGATGGCAACTACACTCTTCAGCACTCAGAAGGATATAACGGTGATGCTACTTGGGATGTAGGCGGAGATGCATTCTATTGGCAAGATCATATGGGTGATCTTGAATATGTGCGCTGTGCAGTGAAATATGCTCGTCAATATGGTCCGGAGGATATCAAACTCTTTATTAATGACTATAACCTTGAAAGCGATTGGGACGGCAATAAGAAACTTAAGTCGCTTATCAATTGGATAAAGAAATGGGAAGCCGACGGCGAAACGTATATAGATGGTATTGGCACTCAGATGCATATATCATATTATGAAAACCCAGGCACTCAGAATAGCAAGAAGAATGCTATCACCAACATGTTTAAGTTGATGGCTGCTTCCGGCAAACTGGTACGCGTAAGCGAGTTTGACATGGGTTATGTAAATGCTAATGGTCAAGATGTAGCGACAGCAAACATGACGGAAAAGCAACACCAGAACATGGCAGATTATTATGAGTGGATCATTAAAGAATATTTACGTCTTGTTCCTGCAGAACAACAGTGGGCAATCTGTTTCTGGTGCCCAACAGATTCTCCTGCAAATAGCGGATGGCGTGCTAATACTCCGGTAGGTATCTGGACCAATGGCACATTCTATCGCAAGCATGCATATGCAGGAGTTGTTAGAGGTCTTGGAGGCGTTGACTGCACCGGAGTTGATGAGATTGACTCAGAAATCGAAGGTCCCAAAGGTATCTATACAATCAATGGTCTGCGCTTACCTGATAATACCCAATTCTCTGAACTTCCTGCAGGACTTTACATCATAAATGGCAAGAAGGTAGTAAAAAAATAATAATAAGGACTCATTAGTGGTCCAGTACTACATGAATATGAAAAAGGGACGCTTACCGCGTCCCTTTTTCATATTATTTGTTTTGGATATTAGTATCGGTAGAGTTTTACGTGGAGAGCCTTGTAATCGTCTACACCTATACGCACGTGGCGTCCTTGATGCGTTTCATCACCATTAAGACGGCGAATCACTTTGAAGGAACCATCAGGATTAATTTCAATTTCATCACAACTTAGTATTCCTATTCTCTCTTTACCCTTCCATTCTGACTCATTAGTGTTATCTCCGGAAAGCATGAAACCATCTTCTCCAAGTTTCTTATCTGTGGATACTTCTTTTGCAGATTCCCACTTAACTACAATTCCGGTTCCGGCAATCAGAAATTCATCTTTAGCAAGTTGAATTATCATCCCTCCTCCATCCGGCCAAATGCTTCCGTCAGTAGCACGGCTATCCCAAGGGAGTGTAAAGAAATGATTTGAGATAGTCTTTAAGCCATCTTTTTCCACCACTTTTGACTCCTTGGCGTTTTCTCCGTCGAACAAGACACCATAACTATCATATTTCTTCGAGCAATATGGAGCAAGCTGTTTGAGAAGAGAATATGCTTGCAAGAGTCTCTTGGCTTCTTCATCAGATGCATTTTCAATAGAAAAAGGACTGAACCCTATAGCATTATGTTCTCCTATAGCATAAAATGCGTGAGTACCACTGTTGACAGATCGTCTGATTTCAGGAATAAACAGAGGATTATTAGGGAAGTCATATTGTAGAAACCATTGGGCAAAAGGTGGATCGTAAAGATCCGGAGATATGAAATCAATTGATGGAGCACCGGTTTTCCAGATATTTGCAAGTCGTGCTATAGGTCCGGCAGATGGATATTGTCCCGGACGGCGTCCTCGGCTGTCAAGGGCAGCATTTACATAAAGAGGAGTTTTCGGGAGTTTTTCTCGCGCTGCTTTTGCGAGGTTTTCAACATATTGAGCATAATACCATGCCATAAACATTTCGTCGGCATAGTCTTGGGCTTCTGCAAGATTTTCCCAGGGAGTTCTTGGTTTTACCTTTAAAGTTTTTGCCAAATTCTCCGGAATGCCATTTTCGTATGCCTTATCAGCGAGTTTTGAGTGATCACGTGCAGACTCAAGCATTCCGATCTCATTCTCTATTTGAATCATGGCAATAATATTATCCTTGTCGTTTGATTTCAAATAGTCAAGAAAGGCATTAAATGCTTTTAGGTCGGCTTTTAGCACTTCATCGCTGAATACAGAGAGGATTTCAAGAGGTTTGCCTTGCTCAGTTATTGCACGCGGAAAACGCTTGGTATCAGTC
This sequence comes from uncultured Porphyromonadaceae bacterium, assembly GCA_947176285.1. GTDB lineage: Bacteria > Bacteroidota > Bacteroidia > Bacteroidales > Muribaculaceae > Lepagella. The sequence continues at coordinate 2,650 of CAMWQF010000160.1, read as the reverse complement.
TTGACCCACGATGGGGCATAACAACTCATTGAGTTTTTCCATGCTCCAAACCAAAGAGGAACTATTTTTAGATCATTTGCTTTTGCAGTAGAGATCGCTTCGTCAAGAAGTGAGAAGTCGAATTTGCCTTCGGATGGCTCTATGAGTTCCCAATAGACAGGCATCAAGACAGTGTTAAGCCCCATCTCTTTTAATTTAGGAAAAATCATACGGATATCTTCTTTAGAAGATGCAGAAGAGTTTCCTAATTCACCACCAAGAATAAGATAGTCTGGAGTGCGGGCAGAGTGAACTAAAGTATCTGACAAAGTGATAGTCAAAACTATCAGAGCAACACGTAATAGATTATTCATTTTTATTTAGATAATTTTAAGGACGCACAGCTTGTGCGTCCTTGCGAGTAATTTTAGCGTAGAGAGTTAAGGAGTGAGGGTGATGGGTTGGTGTAGTTATCAATGCCAAGTTCTACCGGTATCATTTCTTCAAGAGAATGCATTGATAGCCTCTTTGGTTTAAGATTTGCAATATTTCCAAAATATTCCAGACAACCGTCTCGCCACCATATGGCATCTTTATGCTGGGTGAGTAGACGATTTTCGATATCCTCATATATTTCTTCATCAGTACATCCTTTGAGGTTTTGCCAAGTCTTGCGCATATCTGCAACACCATCTACACCGGAGTCATAGTGACGATTCAGTGATTCCCATACAGTTTCACCAGTGGGTAGTTTATAATCCCAATCGAGATGATGAAACCAGAGAAGATATTTTTCCGGACAGGTCTCAGGATTCTCAAGGATGTTGGCAATAGAAGTAGGATATTGCGCAGTTGCACCGCTTCCGGAGGCAACTGTACGATCAAAACCTATTCCATTCTTATCTGCCTTATGATAATATTTTGGCAGCCAATCGGCTCTTGCTCCTGGAATCTCACACCAAGGCTGAGGTCCGTAATGATGTCCCCAAGCAAACTGATGGTGAAGTCCTATCGGCATCATATAGTCGACTACGTGTTCTCGACTATCACACATCATTTTCTTGAACTCCGGTAATTGCTTATCTTCAAGGTTGATCCAAGGAGTAAGTTGACCCCATTCTTCTATAATGTCTTCTGATTTTAGAGTTGGATCCCATGCAAGACGTCCAAAAGCATACCAATTGGCTTGAGCAAGTGGATGACCGGTAAAATTATCGTCAGATCCAATATTAGCGACTCCTGCTACACCCTTGATATTGTTTGATGGGGCTTCCTCAAAAAATTCTTCCCACATTGGCGCAAGGTAGGCAAGATGGTTGGCATGACCAAGGTATTCCTGAGTGACTTGAAGTTCAGCGATAAGAGGAGTCTTTGTCATCCCACCGAAAAGGGGACTGAATGGTTCGCGTGGTTGGAAGTCGACAGGACCATTCTTCACTTGAACCATAACATTTTCGTCAAACTTTCCATCAAGAGGATTAAACTCAACATAAGCTTGCTTAGCTCGGTCAGGATCAGAAGGTGAGTACACAAAGGCTCTCCACATCACTTGCCCACCATAAGGTTTTAAAGCCTTTGCCAGCATATTGGCACCCTCAGCATGAGTTCTACCGAAATCACAAGGACCGGGTTGACCTTCACTGTTAGCTTTGACAAGGAAACCACCAAAATCGGGGATTAGAGAATAAATTTCCTTTGCTTTATCTTTCCACCATTTTGCAACATCCTTATTAAGAGGGTCGGCAGTGTCAAGCCCCCCAATTGCACTTGGAGAAGCAAAATTGACAGAGAGATAAACCTTAATACCATATGGACGGAGGATATCGGCGATTTCTGCCACTCTTTCCAGTTTGTCATGATTTAGGATACTTGGAGAGGCATTTACATTGTTCAGCACTGTTCCGTTGATGCCTGCCATGGCGTTGGCAAGAGCATATTTTTTATAAATAAGAATCTGATCATCGGTAAGCGGTGAGTCCCAGTTCCATATGCTTTTGCCGGCATAGCCTCGCTCAATAGTACCGTCAAGATTGTCCCAATGATTGAGGACTCGTAGTCCATGCTTAGGAGCATCAGTGCGATTATATGAAGATGCTTGCCGATATAATGACAGAGCACCGTAAAGGAGACCCTTCGCGGAAGGTGCAGTGACAGTCAAAGAATGAGCCAGACTGTCTACAGATATTGTGTAAGCTTCCTGATTGCTGAAGCCTTTCTTATTTTCTATAAGTTTTATACGATTGAAATAATCGTCGGGTGAATAATTGGAGAGAATGCCTACTGCATTAAGGGCAATAGGGTCCTTACCTTTATACTCAACAGTGCAATTGGCATTTTTAGTAGTAGGAAGCCAAAGTTGAGAGTCGCTTCTTACTGCGTATGCAGAGGAGCAGAAAAGAGAAGAGACGATGAAGAAAAATGGTAAAAATCGAGACATGATCATATAGTAAATACTCGCATGAACGCATGCGGAGCATACGTTATTACTAATTAACTCCGAAAAAAGTCAGAGTAGTGTAATCATATAAGTTAAATAATGGGAAGGCAGGATTTCTGCCTTCCCAAGCATATTTTTCATAATATAATGACTATTATTAAATAACCTTTAATAAATAATCATTTATCATTTTGATTAAGCATACATATTGATGATAGCTTCGTAGAGTTCCTG
>CAMWQF010000159.1 GCA_947176285.1 uncultured Porphyromonadaceae bacterium | reverse complement strand
TCCTCTAAAATGAGGGGCCTACCAATCACGCCTTATGCTTTCGCTGAATAGTTACTTTTTATTGGTAAATTCTTAATATTTATTAACGCTGAGACCCATGTTAATGGGGAGCATGCTTGCCGTGTGTCCCTATACCATTTGTCGAACAGGTTCCAAGGAACATTGTTGTGGATGCAGAATGCCTTGATAGTGATGTTCTTCGGAAGTGCCTCCGCCTTGTAGCGGACGTAGAAGTTCTCAAAGTCTTCGTTGCTGTATAACATAATGTAACTGTTTTGATGATTACAGTCGCGAAGTTACAAAATGTCAGTCAACATGTGGTTGGACGCTTACGTTTGCACCGCGAAGTTAGTCAAAATATCTTTTCGCTCGGACACGTCTTTTTGGGACGCTTACAGTTGAATTACTTTACTTCTTTTTTACGTAGAGGAACTTTTTGTAGGAGTTGCCGAGGATGTTTAGGAGCATCTAGAAGGTGGAGGCTATGGGATTCATCTTTTCGGCTTGGCGGAAGAGAGTGTAGTGCCACTTGATTTTGGTCTTGATGTCGGGGGGGGTATAGAGCCTTCATCACCCATTCTTGCATCCTCTATTTGTTTGTAAGGTCATGCCGCCCCTCATATTTCGAGCCTACCAAACTACTCGATTGGACAGGTGCTGTCAGCTTATCTGTGGATTATCCGGTTCCTTTAGTTTCAATGAAATAGCATCCAGGTTCTTTCTTAAATTAAGAGCATGGACATGCAGGACTTGATAATCTATATCACTACAAGAACGGAGCATTTGATTTAGCAGACCTCCAAATTGTGATTTCATCTCCTCCGGGAATGTTTCCACTAAATATCTTAAAAAATCAACAGACAGTTCTAATGATTCCTTGTTTTTAGAAATTCCATTGAAAATCAGTGCTTGAATCTCTGTTTGGAATTTTAAGATAGTGTCTTTGGTGATCAATTCATTCAGCAGACGAACGCCCTCTCTTACCTTGTTAAAATCGCCAGAAGAAAGCAGATCAATATTTGATGGAGTATTAAAAATAGAGAATATCAGCCCATCTATTTCTTGATTAAGCCTATCATACTCGACCCTTGGTTTCACAGAAGGCTTTGCCAAGAATTTCTTCATGTCGACAAGAAGATCTGCTGTCAGATGACTAATGTGGCTATTGAAAATATTGGTAGGGGAAGTTTCCTTGATTATCCGGACATTGGCCTCCATATTGTCAATTATACTGCGCAATTCCTGATCGGTATACTCAATTTTGTCGTCCAATTCCTCAAGGTGCAAATGTCCTCGCGAAGAAAATGACTGTCCCTTTATGCCACAATTCCAGAAATTTCCTTCCCAACTTGATAATGTGACTTCTTTTAAAGCATTCAAGTTGTCGTTATCTTTGATTAGATAGCTAAGAAAAACTAAAATCTCGGAATCACTTTTGGCAAAGGCCAATCCTTCTTCTTTTATTTTGCTTTCAATTTTCTCTCTATTCTCTTCTGAGAGACAATTATCGTAATTAATTCGTTGGAGAAGCCTATATGTTTTGGCAATGGGGTAATTGTCAATAATACATTGCAGTACTGCAGATACTTCTGAACCCTCTACGAATCCTTTATCAAAGCTCATCGCCCATGATAAAATATAGCTGATGACTAATGAATTCAGATTGAAATAATTCATCAGTAAAGATAATAACCCTTTTTTGAACTGAGTATTCTTCAAATTTAAGATTCCATTCCCAATAAACTGAGTGATAGGATCTCCAACTGTCAGGTATCCGACATCAATAGCCGATAGAGTTTTTTCAACAGCTGAATAAAAATACTTAAACCAAATTGTTTCATCTACCACCGGTAGAATTTCACTTGCCATAAGATATAGACCCCTGTAGAATTTGGGAGGTGTCATGTCGCTTTCAATAGCTTTCAAAATACTCAGAAGGATTCCGGCTCTTTTAGAAGCAAATTCTTCGTCTTCGACGAATGCAATTTCCTGTCCTGCTAAAGTAGATAGTTTTTCATTGCCATATGCCAAGGTATAAAAAACTGTCATTCCAGGGAAATTGGGGAATAAGCGTTTAAATACCTTCATCCATATCTCGATATTGACCAATATTGTATATTTGGATGCTGTAAGCAGTCCGGAATTCATAAGATAATTGACCAATCTCAATGATTCCGGGAAAGAATCATTATCAATGTTTCCAAATAAGTGTGAGACATGTGTGCCATAAGGAACAGGGTCTATCTTTACCTTATCTATTTTTTTTGCCATGTATGCCATTACCTTTTCAGGAGAGTTGATGCCGGCACTCCAGAAATCATAATAACTATATGAGGGAGTGATACCAGCTTTGCAAACATTATAGACAATACAAGCAATGAATTTATTTTCTACTTCGTAGTGTCCGGAATCTATGGCATCCTTCAGTTTTTCCAAATCTTTAGCCAATGGATTCTCGGCTTTACCATTATCACTTTCTTCAGTCAGATTATACCAAAGACTATCGAGCATAACTTTATGTGGCAACCAATTATCGGAAGGCGTCCACTCATCTGTCAGCTTCTTCATTTCAGGGAAATCTAAAGAAAAGGCTGCACGTAGGATCATTTCATATATACCTTCGTCGGTACTTGTATCGGGTACTTCGTACTCTATTTCGGAATTCCCGGATATTGTAGTTCCTCGTTGAAGTATATGTTTTGCATATCCTTGTTTCTTCAGATCATCTAAACTTTCATGAAGCCGGCCATACAGATTTGGCCAAGCGCCCTTATCGCGCATCACATATGCAAAAGCTCTTTTATCATTTTCCGACCAGTTGACGTCATTCTTTTGTCCTTCTTTCCCGGGATAGTTAGAATGCTTATAAAATAACAGTCTTTCGGCGGAATTCTGTAATTCTGCCGACATCGATCGAGGATATGATAGTTTAGTTCTGTCAATTTCATCAAGAAGATTCGCATATTTCTTTTCATCCTCAGAGTTGTCTTGAAGAAATTTTGCCAAATTGCGCCAAGCATCGTAATAGTCTTGTTGAGCTTGGTTGCATCCTGATGTTTTTATTTGATCGGCATTAGTCGGCTCTGTATTTAAATTATTAGACTCCGAGTCGGACTCAATGTTATCCATCCACACACCGGGATAGTTTAATTGAGGAATTCTCCTAATCTCAATGGAATCGACTCTATTGTTTGTGTTGTTGATTTTTTTTACATACCCTAAGCAGTAAAACACATCTTCTTTTGCTATAAAAAGGCCACCGCCCGAACTCCCTTTTAGACAATATGGATCCTTACTTTCAGCAGTATAACTTTTATCTAACTCATATTGTAAATTTCCACAACATCTTGCTCGAAAATGATGTCCTTCCTCATAACTTTGGTCATACCCCATACATCCAACATGTTGATCAGATTTTAATTGGTCTGAACCTACAAGTTTGATTTTTCTTTTGTAATCAAACTCAGTACCAGAAAAGGGGATGAATTTGACTTTTAGAAGAGCAAAGTCAACTTCTTCATCACTGTAAAATTGGGGGACGTCACCCACATCAAATGATGATTCATAAGGCGTAAAAAACTTTATTTTAATTTTATCTGGAGGAAAATGACCATCTATGTTATCCGCAGAATCAGACTTAATGCAATGAGCGGCAATAACAACATAATACTCATCATCAAAACCGAACAAAACTCCACTGCCTGACTTTTCCCACATTCCATTGTCATATAAGCAGTCAATCCTTGGGCATACCCACTTCAAATCATGATACGTAGGAGTCCAGTATTCAGACACATTTAATGGTGCATTTCTCATAACTTACCTCCCTATTCTAAGCCTTTCATCAGTTGCGTTAGACGCAGAGTGCGTGACAAAATTCAGTTCTGAATCAAGTTCCTTGTTGAATATGTGTGGTTTGGGACTTTCTAACTTTTCAATGGGATAATTGAAGTAAAGATTTATCGGTCTTTCATATCTTCGATTTGGATGGCAAAGTATATTGGCAATAGCTTCCCTATCAGGATGATTATATCTGTTCCCATTTGTGGAAATAATATAATTATCACAATCTAACATTGCCAATAATTCATTGCTGATATTAGCTGCACTGCCGTGATGAGCGACTTTTACAAAATCTACCTTTAATTTGTTATCCGCAGAATAACCTCGTGCTTTCAGACCATCAATAATGGAATCCGGGAATGAATCTCCCAACATCAATATCGAAAAGTTATCGCAACTCACAATAAATGATATGGAAGATGCATTTGAAGCATCTTCATATTTTTCAAGATCAGCTTTTCGCTTCTCTCTGGCAGCCAGATCCTTCATGCTCAAATCATAGTCTATATCTTGATCCGTAGATGCATCGCTTCCCTCCGTTGTGTTATAATACCCAATTTTTTCACGATATCGTTCTATAAAGTAATGAAAAATGCAGTCTGAAGGAGAAATTATTACAATGTCAGCAAATGGGAGATTTCTAACGTATGACTCTGTAATATCTTTCTCCCATACAATTTTGCCGTCATCTACTAATGATGATAATATTTCAGAAAGTCTCTTTGCTCCTTTGGGAGAAGCATCATCTGAAACAGTTATTTCTATATTGGCAGCGCAATTAGCCCATATTTCCTTGACGGGTATTGCCTTATCATCCTTATGATTCTCAAAGTATTTTTTTATACCAATCAGATGATCGTCATCAGGATGAGTCAAGACCATCAAATCAATATCACCAATCTCCTCTATCTCAGCCATAAACTGATTGTGTTTAGCAGTAGTGGCATGTCCACCATCTACAACAATGATACCTCTCTCATCACCCTTCCTACAATGCAAAATAAATGCATCGCCATGACCGGCTTGAAGAAAATGTATATATCCATTGTCTGCCATACGCTTATATCTTTTGAATAAGGTGAAGACTTAATCTTGGAGTCTCTATGATTATAACAAAGAATAAAGATAATCGGACAAATCAAAGGGATATTAATGAGTTATACCGATATCCTATATTTTTTGACATAAAAAAATTTCTTGTACGAGTTGTCGAGAATGTTCAGGATCATCCAGAAGGCGGTGGCTATGGGGCTTATCTTATCTTATATAGGAATTTCTTTATGAATGTAGGTGATATTGTCATGGCAAACATAAGAAAAGCAAAGATATTGGCACTTACATCATATTTTAGTGCCTTGTTTATCCTTATCCTATCCTTAAGCATTTGTTTGGCTCTCTTATATCCATCTCTTCGGGAATAAAAGGAGTCGTTGACTCTGAACTGCAAAACGACATCAGAAAGATTACTGAATTTACAATCATTCAAGAAGCCGTCAAACCATAGCATTGTGTCCTGATTCTTTCGATACTCATTTCTGTAACCCTTGGACTTGTCAAAGTAACGCATCCTGAAAAACGTTGCAGGATGTGCCAAGGGATCCCTATATCTGAAAAACTTTCTACATTCTGAATGGGTCAAAGGATAGCGAATTTTCTTGTTTTTGAGATTTCCGTTAGAATCTATTTCTTCAATTGCTCCCCCTACAACGTCAATATCCGGATTATCTTGCAAGAATGTCAATTGTTTTTCAATCCTATGCGGGAGAGACACATCATCTGCATCCATCCTTGCAAGAAATGATATGTTGTCTTTTCTTGCCTCTGCTATAAGATCATTTAAAACACAAGCAAGCCCCCTGTTTTCTGGAAAGCGAAATACCTTGACATGTTGATCATCTTGGTATTCAGCTATTACCTTTTCCAGATTATCTGAAACAGGACCATCGCAACCAACAAAGACCGTTAGATCCTTATGTGTTTGATGTAATAAACTATCTAAAGCAATTTTGAAATGTTTGCTATCGTCCTTTATGTAAACTGGTAATAATACAACTACTTTTTCTCGCATATCAGAATTTACCAACTATAACTTTCATTAGCCTTTATGTAAATTTCATACATACTTCTAAACTTTTTCATTTTTCGAAAAATGAGATACTAAATGTTTATAAAAAATATCCCCTTTTTTATATGGATCACCCACGCATTCCGTTTTAATAAATTCCTCGCAATACTCATTGCTTGCCAAATTTATATTTTTTGGCGAAAACATTATCTTGTTTTTATACGGTAAGGTATCAAATGCATTAATATCGCCTATGGTACATAAGTTTTGATACATTCCGATAATAAATAAATTATTGAAATTTACTCTCGCGGCTCTGCGATACCATTTTTCCTCTGCCTCTTTTTCTGAATGATAATGTAGAAAGTGTATTTCTACATTATCTCCTAATATGCCTATAGGGTAAGATTTGTTTTTAGCTTCATATCTTTCATTTCCTAATTTGTATTTAGATTCTTTCACAAATCTAATTCGAGCTTCTGTTAAATAATACTTTAGATTATTTAAGAACTCTATGTAATCAGGATAGAAAAAATATAATCCTACTGTTGGTGAATTATACTGTATATTCAAATACTGTACTATTCTTCCCGCAAAGCAATTAGTGCTAATTATTGATAGTTGTTTCAAATCCGAATAACCATTTTGTTTAGACATTTTCAATAACGTTGCTTTCAATGGTTCTATTAGCGG
>CAMWQF010000158.1 GCA_947176285.1 uncultured Porphyromonadaceae bacterium | reverse complement strand
GTATTTCGGTTTGACACCTCATATTTTTTTTGTAATTTTGCACCATGAATGTATTAAAATTCGGAGGCACATCGGTTGGTACAGTCGAAAGCCTCAAAAATGTTAGAAATATTGTTGAGGCTTTGCCATCTGATACGGTGGTTGTTGTTTCTGCATTAGGTGGGCTCACTGATAAACTCATCTCCACTGCTCGTCTTGCTGCTGACGGTGGAGATTGGAAGTCGGAAACTGAAGCAATTGCCTCTCGACACCATATTATCATAGAAGAATTAGTACGAGAAGAAAAGAAAAGTTCTACTTTAGAAGTAGTTGATTCTCTTCTTGATGAACTCAAGCGTACATACGAGGGTGTATCTCTTATTGGAGATCTACCTGCCAAGACTCTCGACGTAATTGTCAGTCTTGGTGAAAGAATGTCAGCTCCAATAGTGGCAGGTATCATTAAGAATGGACGTCTTCATAATTCGCTTGATTTTATAAAGACGGAGAGATGGTTTGATAAGAATATAGCGGATGCTATACTCACTCATGATTTGATAGTTAAGGAGTTTTCCCATATTGAAAACGGCCCGCATATCACAGGAGGGTTCATCTCGCAAGACCGCGATTCTGGAGAGATCACTAATTTGGGCAGAGGAGGAAGTGACTATACTGCAGCTTTGATAGCAGCGGCTCTGAATGCAGATATGCTTGATATCTGGACTGATGTTGACGGATTCATGACAGCAGATCCACGAATTATTAAGGATGCAAAAGTCCTTCCCAAAATGTCGTTTATAGAAAGTATGGAACTTTGTACTTTCGGTGCAAAAGTAATTTATCCTCCTACTATCTACCCTGTATTCCATAAGAATATTCCTATCAGGATTCTGAATACTTTTAATCCAACTGCTCCCGGTACACTAATTTCTGATTCGTCGGAATCTAATGAATATCCGGTGAAAGGAGTCACCGCTATTAGGAATACTTGTCTTGTAAGGCTGTCAGGTCATTTTACTGAAAATGTAGCGCAGATTAATACTCGCGCTTACAATGCTCTTGCAAGAAATGGAGTTAGTGTTTTTCTCTTGGCTCAACCCGGGGAAAATCAAGAATTCTCATTTGCAATTTCTGTTGCAGATAGGCAGACAACTTCGCGTGTGCTTAATGAGGAATTCGCTCCTGAACTGATTGATGGTGCTCTGTCCCAAATATCATTTGAGGAAAATCTCTCTACTATAGCTGTGGTAGGAGAGGGACTTAAACATATTAAGGGACTTAATGGAAGAATAATAAATACTCTGTTGCGTTTAGGTATTAAGACTTTGGCTTGCTCTGAAGGAAATTCCGACACCACTGCTTCTTTTGTGGTGGAAGAAAAAGATACAGTTGAGTCAATCAAATCTATTCATGGATTGTTTTTCTAATTATAGTATACGAACAAATAAATGTATAATATCATTACAATGCATTCACTTGAATTCTGTGACAACCAATTATGCATTATAATTTATGAATTATGCATTATGAATTAAAAGGATAATCTATGGAAATCAAAAACGCAAAATATGAGATTAGTAGTGCTAAGGTAAGTCAATGCCCTGACACGCAAGTACCGGAGTACGCATTCATAGGGCGATCAAATGTGGGAAAATCGTCTCTCATTAATATGCTCACCAACAATAGTTCGCTTGCTAAGACCTCCCAAAAACCGGGAAAGACTTTGCTGATCAATCATTTCAAAATCAATAATGGAAGTTGGTATATAGTCGATCTTCCGGGATACGGATATGCAGCAAGAGGAAAAGACCAACGGCAGGCATTTTCCCGAATGATAGAAGGATATGCGCTAAGTCGCGGTCAGTTAGCATGTCTCTTTGTGCTTATTGACGTAAGGCATGAACCTCAAAAAATTGATTTGGAATTTTTGGATTTTTGTGGTGAAAACGGAGTCCCAATTGCTATTGTTTTCACAAAAGCAGATAAAGTAAGCCAAAAAGTTGCGGATCATAATATGTCTCTTTTGAAAAAGGAATTATTAGAGAGATGGGAAGATTTGCCGCCAATGTTTCTGACATCTTCAGAGAAGAAAAAAGGCAGAGATTCAATCCTTGATTTCATCGATAGCGCAAATGCCATTTGGCATGAAAGTCTAGAAGAAAACGAAGAACTAGAAAAACCTTCCGATAAATCTGAAAATCAATCTCCAACACCATAAACTCATAAACCATTAAACCAATAAACCAATAAACCAATAAACCATTAAACACATAAACCAAATCCCCATATCATGAAAATAGCATTTGCATCCGATCACGCAGCGTTCGACCTCAAGTCGATAATCATGCCTTATGTTGAGGCGAAAGGATATGAAATAGTTGATTTCGGCACATATAGTCCTGACTCTTGCGATTATGCCGATTTTGCACATCCGGCGGCTCGTGCCGTTGAATCAGGAGAATGTGATTTCGGAATTGCCATGTGTGGCAGTGGCAATGGCATACAGATGACTCTCAATAAGCATCAGAAGATACGTGCAGCTTTGTGCTGGCTTCCTGAACTTGCTGCTCTTGCTCGCCAACATAATGACGCAAACTTTTTGGTGCTTCCCGCTCGCTTCATTGCCGTAGAAGATGCACACGAGATTGTTGATGCTTATCTTTCCGCTCAATTTGAAGGAGGACGTCACGCTAAACGTATTGCAAAGATTCCCGTTTGTGATGCCTGAATTTGAGATACAACTTCGTGATGTCATGATCTATGCATCTCATGGCGTTATGCCGGAAGAGGGCATAGTTGGCAACCAATACCGCGTCAATGTGCGTCTTCGCCTTGACGCGGCTCTTTTCGATCCTGATAAAGATGATTTGTCTTCGACAATTTCATATGCTGAGGTTTTTGACATTCTTTGCAGAATTATGTCTATACGAGTTGCACTACTTGAAACGGTAGCGGTGAAGTTTGCCAATGAAGTGCGTAGCCGTTGGCCTGATGTTAAAAATGGATGGATTGAGATTGTTAAGACCGTTCCTCCCATCCCTAAGATGATAGGGGAGGCGGGTGTAAGATATGATTTTTGAAAAAATTGCATTCTGGTCGAAAAAATTCCCCGGAAAATTTGCATAGTTCAAAAAAAAGCAGTAATTTTGCATCGTGATTCTGAAAGGGGTCATTAATAAGGAGGTTCGCTAGCTCAACTGAATAGAGCATCTGACTACGGATCAGAAGGTTACAGGTTTGAATCCTGTGCGAATCACAAATTAAGGCTGACTTTGGTCAGCCTTTAGTGTTGTATATCAATGAAATAAAAAACGAATTCATTTCTATCAGTTGTTTGTATTTAGCATAACTATGGCATATAATGGTGTAAAATGTTGTATGTTGTTGCCGTTTGTGATACTTATATGCTACATGTATGTGATACGGTGTTTATAAATTGAAGGCAAAATTAATTAAAACTACTGCTATTATATGTGATACGTTGCTTCAAATTATGTGATACCATTTATGAAGAATGTGATACTGCAGTGATACGCAATAATAAGGCTTTGATTTATAGATATATGGAAATTTATCCAAAAGTTAAGATAGTACATGGTCGGCGATTTTCGTCTGTAGATAGTTCTCTGTCTCCTGTTGAAATAGAGATTTATTACCAGCGTAAAAGAAAATGGATTTCTACGGGTATTAAGGCAAGGAAGGAGAACTGGAATAATACAAAGATGATTGTGGGTAGAGCGGATGCCTTTGATGCTAATATGGTCATTGAGAATCTCTATAATACGGTCACAACTTTTATTAGGAAACTTGTAATTGATAAAAAACCGTTCACTTGGTCAGCCCTTAATCTTCTTATTGAGAATAGGGATAATGAGCAATCGTTTATCAAATTTGTAAAGGATTTAGTTGTTTCCCGTAAAGATATTACAGATTCAACACGAAGGAATCATAAGAAATTTTCCGTAGCACTGGAAGAATTCGGGTTAATCTTAGAGTTTAAAGATATCAACTCTAAGAATATTCAACTCTATGATAGATGGCTTCACAAAAGAAAAGACTATAAACAATCTACAATAGCCTCTTATCATAAATACATGAAAGTGTATATAAATGAAGCACTCAGGCTTGAACTTATATCAAGAAATCCTTATGAGTCAATAAAAATAGATCAGGGGAAGCCTGGAGTAAGAAAGTATCTAAATCCCGAGGAATTAGCTTCAATTGAATCTTGTAATATTCCAAGCAAGTCTATTGCAAAAGTCAAGGATATGTTTATATTTCAATGCTATACAGGTTTGGCTTATTCTGATTTGAAAAAGTTTGATTTTCATTTGGTAGAGCAGAGAGGTCAAAGGTATATACTTCATGATGTCAGGAAGAAAACAGAGCAAGATTATTACATTGTCTTGCTTCCTCCCGCTATGGAAATACTCCGGAAGTATGACTATGTGCTCCCAATTATGAGCAATGAACAGTATAACATGCGTCTCAAAGTAGTTGCCGAGTATGCTGGAATCAACAAGAATCTAACATCACATATGGGAAGGCATACGTTCGCTACACTGAGTTTGAACTCAGGGATTAAAATTGAGGTGCTTGCCCAGATGATGGGGCATACAGATATCCGTACAACCCAGATTTATGCAAAGATGATTAACTGCACCGTGGAAGAAGCTTATGGAGTACTCGAAGCCAATGAGAATGTTAAGTCCTTAATCGGATATCTCAATGAAGTCTTTGAGGCAATTCTATTGATTATTGGATCTTCAGTAGATGTGTAATATTTTATTTCCCTATTGTTTGGTCTATCTGCAATTCCCATGCTGGTGTTTTGAAAGATCGAGTTGCATTTCTCAGTGCTATGCACCGTGAAATGTAGTCGGTCTTTCCGCAATTTTCATTCTGAAGTCGTTTAATACTCGAATATTAACAGACATCGAGCATAGCGACTCGATGTCTTGTTATTTTTTACGAGTATTTATAGTACATCAAAGGTCCAACCTGAATTCTCGCTCCACATTATACGATATAGTTCTTGGATTTGATTGTACCTATCCTCGAAATTAGGGGTACTGGTCATAACTGTTCCTGTAGATCTTATGCCCCAGAATCGTTCCACATAAGTGGAGTTTTTAATGGCAATTTCTAGGCTATCTGATAAATCCGCAATATCGGTTATTGTATCTCTCTGAGTAAGCCTTCCGTATTTAGAAGTTACATCATGCATCAACTTGATAAGTTGGGCAAATGTCAGTCTTCTTTTATAGTTCATGATATTCGGAATTTTTAATGTGGTTGAATTTTTCGTTGTTCTCATGTGATTCCATGCCTTGTGTAAAGTGGCAAATGAGACTGCATACTATGGCGATGCCTGCAATAAGGAATGTTGAAGCCCATGCCCCATCTTCGCCAGTATAGCAGGCTGCTATCATAAAGAAATTGAGAGACAGGAAACTTGTTATGGCTATCACTCTGATTCGTTCGCGGTGTCTGATGAAAAATCTCATAAGGCTTTTGATTTTGTGGGTTAAACTTAATTTTTTCCCTTTAGTTGAGTCGCGTCTGGGCTCGAAGGGACAATTTACGATGCAGTGCCCACTAATAGATTCAGGAGAAGTCAAGGAAGAAGGGTAGGAAACAATGTTGGAATACCCATTTTTGCTCGAAAAAATGTGGAAGGCTGCCAATATTGTTCTGACCTTGAAAGTCCGCAGGACGGTCCTTTACTTCTCCTGAATCTATTTGTAACTTAGCATCGGAAATATCCGTAGAGACCAGACTCGACTTAATTAATATCATCAATCTCCATCCAGCCTTTGGTATAGAAATTATCTATCTGCTTAAGCAATCTTTAATCATCAAAGGCAATGCTGAATTTGTATTTAATGATATGAGCCTTGTCTCACATCATTAAATGCAATTTAAGCGTTGCCGGCGTAATCGTTTGCGAAAAGATTCTCTTTCTGAAGAGGTATGGAATTACATGGAGTGCTCGCACTCGATGGAATTAACCTCGCTAATTTTTCATTCATTTCCGAAGGAACTTATTATCTTAACTCTCAATTATCTATCAATAGTTAAAAGATGGAGTTCCATATCATGGTGCTATGCACTATAATATGGAACCTAATCTTTTCGCAATCCTCATACAGAAGCGCCGGATTATGAAATCCGAATTATCTCAACTGTTAAGATCGCAATTAATTACAAGGAATGAAGTATCTCCACCTGAATAATAATCTTACAATACAATAATTAAGCCACAATATAAGTGGCCAAGGTTATATTTCTCATATCATTGACCAACCTTTGGTGTCCCTAATATTTTTTTTCTCTTGATTAGTAAAGAGGCTGAGCTGATCGCTCGACATGTCCAAAGCTCGATTATTAATATTGTTAGTTGGAGCGTTTGCTATTTTCAAGATAGAAGTCTTATCCAAACCACTTTCAATTACTACATAATCATAACCATTTCCACTTGTGCCGATTTTATTTAAACCGACAATAGTTCCTTCTATTGTTCTAAGTTTATTAGATCCAAATAGTGAAATCCTTGGTTTAAGGCTTCCATTCCAACCATGGTGATATTGGTAAGGAAGATTTACTAAAGGAATATTCATATTAACCTTAATGGTTGTGAAGTTAGTTCCATAAATG
>CAMWQF010000157.1 GCA_947176285.1 uncultured Porphyromonadaceae bacterium | reverse complement strand
GTCATCTTGGCCTTGCCGGCGCCATCAAGACGAAAACCTTCGAGCTGGCTCGACTGCGCTTTCCGTTCGCGAAACTTTTCTCTATTACAACGTCCCTTCCAGTCATGAAACTCAACTCAAGAATGGGCTATAAGCCTGTGACATTCTCAGAGTTGACAGATGATGATGAATTTTGGCAAGGTTGCCAGGGTTGCAAGAATTATGACATTCTGCAACGAAACAACCGTCGGATGTGTCTATGCACCGGCATGCTGTTTGACCCTAAACAACCTCTTCCTGCCGACAAACGTGCAAACCCATACATGATTAAGGTTAAAAATCGACTTAAACGTCTTCTCCACCTCAAAAAATAATCATGGAGAGCAGGCTTTCCAGCTTGCGCGTAGATTAAGTGAAGGTAAAACTCAAAAGTTTCAAGAATAGAAATCTAAGTTAAAAATGACAGAAAATAAAAAAAAGAAAGTGCTTCTTGCATTTTCAGGAGGTCTTGATACCTCATTTGCAGTAAAATATCTCTCAGAAGATCTTGGTTATGAAGTTCATACCGCTATTGCAAACACCGGCGGTTTTTCAGAAAAGGAACTGGAAGAAATAGCCGATCGATCCAAACGTCTTGGAGCAGCATCCCATGCAACACTCGATGTCACAAAAGATTATTACGACAAGAGCATAAAATATATGATAGCCGGAAACGTGCTTCGAAACGGCACCTACCCTATCTCAGTAAGTTCTGAAAGAATATTCCAGGCTATAGCCACAATAGAATACGCAAAAAAACTTGGCGTGGATGCCATTGCTCATGGGTCAACAGGTGCCGGCAACGATCAGGTACGCTTTGACCTTACATTCCAAATCCTTGCTCCCGAAATCGAGATCATAACACCGACGCGAGACTTAACGCTCACGAGAGAATACGAAATCGACTATCTTAAGAAGCATGGTTATGAAGCGGACTTCAAGAAGATGGAATATTCCATCAACAAAGGGCTTTGGGGCACTTCAATCGGAGGAAAGGAAACATTGCATTCAGATCAAACCCTACCGGAACATGCATATCCATCTCAAGTGACAGCCACTGAACCGGAAAAACTCACGATTTCATTCAAAGAAGGTGAAATTTCAGCAGTCAACGGCAAGGAATACGATAATAAGATAGAGGCTATCAGAGAAGTGGAACGTATCGGTTCACGCTTCGGAATAGGACGCGACATGCATATAGGCGACACTATTATCGGCATAAAGGGACGTGTTGGTTTCGAGGCAGCCGGTCCTATCCTCATCATTGCAGCCCATAAGATGCTTGAGAAACACACTCTTACCAAGTGGCAACAGTACTGGAAAGACCAAGTTGGCACATGGTATGGCATGTTCCTACACGAGGCACAGTATCTTGAGCCTGTGATGCGCGACATAGAGAAGATGCTTGAAAGTTCCCAGCGCAACGTGACCGGCACTGTAGAACTGACGCTCCGTCCCTATTCATATACTCTCGTAGGCGTTGACTCACCTTTCGACCTGATGAAGACAGACTTCGGCGAATATGGAGAAGTCAACAAGGCTTGGACTGCTGATGACGTGAAGGGATTCACCAAGATTCTCGCAAATCAGATGAAGATTTACCACAACAATCAGATAAAAAACGGTAAGTCAGAGTGAAAAAGATTGGAATAATCGGAGGCGCCGGATATACAGCCGGCGAACTCCTCCGCCTGCTCATCAATCATCCTGAGGTGAGCATTGAGTTTGTGCACTCATCAAGCAACGCAGGAAAACCGATAACCGACGTACATGGAGGTCTTTTGGGAGAAACAGACATAGTTTTTTCTGATTCGCATCCCCTCGATAAAATAGACATCCTTTTCCTTTGCTCCGCACATGGACAGAGCAAAAAGTTTTGGGAAGAGAACTCAAGGCCTGACGGACTAAAAGTAATTGACCTCGCTCAAGATTTCCGGGATGAAAGTGAAGGGTACGTTTACGGCCTCCCTGAACTTCAATTTGAGAAAATTTCTGAATCTGATTCTGTAGCAAACCCGGGATGTTTTGCGACTGCCCTACAACTTTCACTCCTTCCTCTTGCCAAAGCTCATCTTTTACCGGAGAACGGAGACATAAACATCACAGCACTTACCGGATCGACCGGAGCAGGAGTAAAACCGGGCGCCACTACCCATTTCAGTTGGCGAAACGATAATATCTCTGTCTACAAACCTTTTACCCACCAGCATCTGATAGAGATAGGTGCATCGCTGAAAAAACTCCAGCCGGATAACAGCGCGACAATCAACTTCGTGCCGATGAGAGGCGACTTCCCTAGAGGAATATTTGCAGTCACCACCCTTGACTGCAATCTGAGTGATGAAGAAGTGACTTCTCTTTATAAGGAATACTATAAAGATGCACCCTTCACAGTAGTAAGCGATCACTCAATTGACCTTAAACAGGCAGTGAATACCAATAAGGCGATCATTCATGTTGAAAAACATGGAAATAAACTACTTGTGACCTGCGCTATCGACAATCTTCTGAAAGGGGCTTCCGGACAGGCAGTTCAGAACATGAACATCATGCTCGGAATAGACCAGACCACCGGGCTTCGTCTTAAACCATCAGCATTTTGAATTATGAAACTATTTGATGTATATTCACTATATGACATAGAACCTGTAAAGGGTATAGGAAATCATGTCTACACTGCAGACGGAACTGAATATCTTGACCTATATGGAGGACACGCTGTAATATCCGTAGGGCATGCACATCCCCGCTATGTAGATGCAGTATCAAAACAGGTGGCTGCCCTTGGTTTCTATTCTAATTCTGTGCTTAATTCTCTTCAAGAGCGACTTGCCGAGAAATTGGGTAAAGCATCTGGATATGACGACTATGCTCTGTTCCTTTGCAATTCGGGAGCGGAAGCGAATGAAAACGCGATGAAATTAGCCTCATTCGCTACCGGCAGAAGTAAGATTCTTGCATTTGGGCATGCATTCCACGGACGCACATCAGGAGCAGTGGCAGCCACTGACAATCCGGCTATCCAAGCACCTTTCAACAAGACTGAAAATGTCACTTTCATTCCTATGAATGACTTTGACGCGATGAAAGACGCTCTTTCCACAAAAGAATATGCGGCTGCTATCATTGAAGGCATCCAAGGAGTTGCAGGTATTCACGAACCATCTACAGAATTCATGCGGGCTCTTGAACATGAATGTAAAGAAACCGAGACCCTGCTAATTCTTGACGAAATTCAGTCAGGATATGGACGCTCAGGGAAATTCTTTGCTCATCAGCACCACGATATCAAGCCGGATATAATTACCTGCGCAAAGGGAATTGCTAATGGATTTCCTATGGGTGCAGTCCTCATTTCTCCTTCAATAGAAGCAAAAAAGGGAATGCTTGGCACTACTTTCGGAGGAAACCATCTCGCATGCGCCGCTGCAATCTCGGTGCTTGACATTATTGAGGATGAGAAACTTGTGGAAAACGCTGCTGAGACCGGTGCATATCTGATAGAGGAACTGAAGAAAATTCCACAGATTACTGATGTGCGGGGACGCGGACTAATGATCGGATTTGAGGTAGAAGGCTTTACAGGAGGAGAACTTAGAAAGAAACTGCTTTTCGACCATCATATTTTCACAGGAGGAGCAGGGAAATTAACAGTAAGACTCTTGCCCGCACTAAACCTATCTAAAAAGGATGCAGACATCTTCCTTACTGAATTGAAGAAGGCTATAAATTCTTAAAATTGCAGACAATGAAAAAATTCACTTGTGTTCAGGATATCGGCCCGCTCGACAAAGCCCTTGCTGAGGCCGCTCTCATAAAGAAAGATAAATTCGCCTTCACAGGTCTTGGAAGAAACAAGACACTGCTAATGATATTTTTCAATTCATCACTCCGAACACGACTATCGACTCAGAAAGCCGCCATGAACCTCGGCATGAATGTCATCGTTCTTGACGTGAACCAAGGTGCATGGAAACTTGAGACAGAACGAGGCGTGATCATGGATGGAGACAAAGCAGAGCATCTTCTCGAGGCAATTCCTGTTATGGGATGTTATTGCGACATCATCGGAGTGCGCTCTTTTGCAGGACTCACCAACAAAAAGGATGACTATGAAGAGAAAGTAATATCCCAATTCATCAAATATTCCGGCAAACCTGTGTTCAGCATGGAGGCTGCCACCAGACATCCACTCCAAAGTTTTGCTGACCTCATCACAATCGAGGAATATAAAACCAAACAACGTCCAAAAGTGGTGATGACATGGGCACCTCATCCCAAAGCACTCCCCCAAGCAGTTCCGAATTCCTTTGCTGAATGGATGATAGCCGCAGGATATGACTTTGTGATAACCCATCCACATGGCTACGAACTGGATCCGGCTTTCACTCAAGGAGCCAAGATTGAATATGACCAACGCAAAGCATTCGAAGGAGCAGATTTCATATATGCAAAAAACTGGTCAGCTTATGCAGATCCCAACTATGGGAAAGTTCTCTCAACAGATAGAGACTGGACAGTAGATGCTGAAAAAATGGCTCTTACCAATAATGCATACTTCATGCATTGTCTGCCTGTGAGAAGAAATATGATTGTCACAGATGATGTGATAGAATCTGATAGAAGCATCGTGATTCCTGAAGCAGCCAATAGAGAAATTTCCGCTCAGGTAGTGATTAAACGACTTCTTGAAAGCCTCTAAAGAAAATGGAAATTAAAAATATCAATGTTGTAAAGATCGGTGGGAACGTAATTGACGATCCCACTGCTCTTTATGAATTTGTCAGACTTTTCTCAAATCTTGAGGGCCCGAAAATTCTGGTGCATGGGGGTGGCAAGGAAGCCACACGTCTTAGCAAGGAAATGGGTATCGAGACAACTATGATCGAAGGAAGGAGAGTAACTGACCGCGCCACCCTTGATATTGTCACAA
The DNA here is from genome assembly GCA_947176285.1 of uncultured Porphyromonadaceae bacterium. Classification (GTDB taxonomy): domain Bacteria; phylum Bacteroidota; class Bacteroidia; order Bacteroidales; family Muribaculaceae; genus Lepagella. The sequence goes on along the minus strand of CAMWQF010000157.1, from coordinate 1,693 downwards.
TGACCTATGCAGGACTCATCAACAAAAGAATAGTGGCAATGCTTCAGGCTGAAGGATGCAATGCACTCGGGTTTTCCGGAGCAGATGGCAATATTATTAAAGCAACCCGTAGACCTGCAGCCCCGATAGACTATGGTTTTGTTGGGGATATAGATCCTAAAGATGTAAACGACATTCTTATACGCATTCTTCTTGAAGCAGGAATTACTCCGGTGATTTGTGCTATATGCCATGACGGAAACGGGACTCTTCTGAATTGCAATGCTGATTCTGTTGCGTCTGCGATTGCCATAGGTGCATCCCGCATCGCTCCTACTGTCCTTACCTACTGTTTTGAGAAAGCGGGGGTATTGGCAAATGTTGATGACGAGAACTCCGTAATTCCTTTAGTCACCAAGGAGAACTTCAAAACTCTTAAGGATGATGGAATAATTGCAAAAGGAATGATTCCCAAACTGACAAATGCGCTTGATTCTGCTTCAAAAGGTGTGAAAGAAGTGCGTATATGCAAAGCCGAAAATCTCCTGAACAATACCGGAACCATCATCAGATAAGAACATTATCCTATGAGCGTTGATTACATTTCTCATCTTCAGCAACTGATCAAGACTCCTTCCTTTTCAAGGGAGGAATCAGCCACTGCCGACATATGGGAGAAATGGCTTAAAGAAAACGGAGCAGGTGATGTAAAGAGATTTCACAACAATGTGTATGTGTTATCTCCTAATTTTGATACTACAAAACCGATTCTGATGCTCAACTCGCATCATGATACAGTGCGACCTGCTTCTTCATACACACGAGATCCATTCAGTCCGGATATAGAAGGAGATAAACTCTACGGTCTTGGCAGTAATGATGCGGGCGCATCCGGAGTGGCACTTGCTATGGCTTTTCTTGCCCTTAAGGATGACACTTCTCTTCCTGTGAATCTGATTCTTGCCATAACAGCCGCTGAAGAAGTGATGGGAGAATATGGGATGAGAGCCTTTTTACCTCATCTTGCAGAAAATGGATTGACTCCAGATATGGTGATAGTAGGAGAACCGACAGGGATGCAATCTGCTATTGCTGAACGAGGACTTCTCGTGCTGAACTGTGTGGCTTCGGGAAAAGCCGGACATGCAGCACGAAATGAAGGTATAAACGCATTATATAGAGCTATCGAAGATATAGAAAGACTCAGAAATTTCTCGCCGGAAAAGACAAGTGAAATATTGGGTCCGATCAAAGTCAGCGTGACTATGATAAATTGTGGCACACAACATAATGTGGTGCCGGATAAATGCACATATGTTGTTGATGTCAGAACTACGGATGCCTATAGTAATGAAGAGACAGTAGAACTCTTAAGAAAAACAGTGAAATGGAGCCAACTGACTCCCAGATCTACTCGAGTGCATGCTTCGGTCATAGACACTAATCATCCTCTCGTAGAAGCCGCTTCATCTCTGGGCAAAGAAACCTTCATTTCACCCACAACCTCAGATATGGCACTGATGCATGGCATTCCATCCTTAAAAATAGGACCTGGACAGTCCTCAAGATCACATTCTGCCGATGAATATGTTTGCATTTCTGAAATATCAGAGGCAATAGACACTTATATCAAATTAATTAAGACACTGAAACTCTAAGATAATATGAAACTATGGAATAAAGGCTTCGAGCCGGACAAAGCAATAGAGAAATT
>CAMWQF010000156.1 GCA_947176285.1 uncultured Porphyromonadaceae bacterium | reverse complement strand
ATAAACTTTTACGTTGATAGATTGTTGATATAGTAAAAGAGATAATCAGGCGGATAACAGATGCCTGAACCTCTTATCAGAGATAGAAATAACTTGTATTAATAAATAACTAAATTTGAAATTATGACAATTGAATCAATAGGCACCTGGGCCGGTGAAGTGTATAAGGCCCTTGAATCAAATCCCACCAATGGCCTTGGCATGAAGAGCCTCAAGAAGGCTACCAAACTCAAAAAAGATGATTTGATGGCAGCTTTAGGCTGGCTTGGCCGCGAAGGAAAGATCTCCCTTTCAGAGAATGATGAGGAGGTAGTGGTGACACTTGTATGATAAATAGCGATTGACGAAAAAATTTCGTTTTATCGAAGTAACGATTAGTCTCGGGAGATACAAACTTCCGGGATTTTTTATTTCATTATTTTCGTTTCTCGTTTTTTTGCATTAACTTTGCATTGGACTTGCGTTTTGCGTGTCGCGAAATTCGTGGAGCGTTTGGTCTTATTCATGATAATTTAAATACAATGGCTTATGTTTTCACCTGAAACTTATATCAAAAGGCGCGCTGAACTAAAGCAACGACTTGGCAAGGGAGTGGTGCTTCTGCTTGGAAATGACCTCGTAGGGATGAACTATCGCGACAATGAGTATGAATTCCGACAGGATTCCACATTCTTTTATTATTTCGGACTAAATCATGATGGGCTTAATGCTGTGATTGACATCGACAATGACCGCGATATCATATTTGGCGATGAATTGACTATAGATGCGATAGTATGGACAGGCAATCAGCCGACTCTTCATGAACTTGCAGCCAAGGCAGGGGTAACGGATGTGCGTCCGTCTTCAGAACTTCGCACCTACCTCGACAAGGCACGCCAGGGAGCTTCTCCTATCCATTATATACCCTATTATCGCGCTGATCATGAACTGAAACTTATGCAGGTTTTAGGACTGCAGCCCGGTGGCGCTGTTCCATCTGTGCCATTGGTACGCGCGGTGGTGGATATGCGCAATCATAAGAGCGAAGAGGAAATTGCTGAGATAGTGAAGGCTTGCGAAGTGACTGCCAAAATGCATAAGGCAGCGATGGCGGCTGCACGTCCGGGATTGACTGAATATCAGATGAAAGCGATTGTGGAGAAAGTGGCTACCGAAAATGGAATGCGTTGTTCTTTCCCGACGATTGCTACAGTGCATGGAGAAATTCTTCACAATCATAGCTATAACAATACATTGGAGTCGGGGCAACTCTTCCTCTTGGATGCCGGTGCTGAAACTGCGATGGGTTATGCCGGCGACATGTCGTCGACAGTGCCGGTAGACCTTCGCTATACCGACCGACAAAAGGCAATCTATGATCTGCAACAGGCTGCTTCTCGCAATGCTGTAGCCATGCTTAAGCCCGGTGTGAAATTTTGGGATGTGCATATGGAAGCGGCTCGCACCATTGCCTCCGGACTCAAAGATTTGGGCATCATGAAGGGAGATGTGGAGGAGGCTATTCAGGCAGGCGCCCACGCTATGTTCTTCCCGACAGGATTGGGCCACATGATGGGCTTGGATGTGCATGATATGGAAAATCTTGGAGAGGTATGGGTTGGCTATGACGGAGAGCCAAAGTCAACAGTATTCGGATTCAAGTCGCTTCGATTGGCACGGCCGCTTGAAGAAGGGTTTGTGTTCACGATTGAGCCTGGTATCTATTTCATGCCGGAACTAACCGCACTCTGGAAGAGCGAAGGACGCCATAAGGAATTTATCAACTTCGAAGAAGCGGAGAAATGGCTTGGATTCGGGGGCGTGAGGAATGAGGAGGATTACCTCGTGACAGCCGACGGGCATCGTAGACTTGGACCCGGAATACCGATGACTACCGAGGCGGTTGAAGAACTGAGGGCAAATGGCTAAAGATAAAAGATTAGATATTAAATATTAGATATGAAGAATTGGTCTGATTGGACTAATTAGTCCAATTGGATTAAATTGACAATATTGACAATGCCAGCAGAGCAGAATAATTATCAGAAGCGGGGTGTCCGACGGCAGGCTGCTCCGCTTACAGACTCCACCGGGAAACTTCCACCAAGGGATACAGACCTTGAGGAGGCAGTGCTTGGTGCGCTTATGATTGAGAAGGACGCATATATGAATGTGTGCGATATTCTTTCTCCGGATAGTTTCTACGATCCTTCCAACCAGAAGATTTTTGCCGCGATCATGCAGCTTGGTCTGTCGCAGCGTCCGATTGATATGCTGACAGTAGTGGAGCAACTTAGGGCTAACGGCGATCTTGAGGATGTGGGCGGACCGATAAAGATTACGAGCCTCACTTCAAATATTTATTCAGCCGCAAATGTGGAATATCATGCTAAGATTGTGGCTCAAAAATATTTGGCGCGTAGGCTGATCACGTATGCCACCAATATTGAGACCAAGGCATTTGATGAAGGAAATGACATCGACGACCTTCTTCAGGAGGCTGAGGCTCTGCTGTTTGATATTTCGCAGAATCAGATTAAGCGAGAGGTGACTCAGATTGACCCGGTGATCAACCTTGCGATCGAGCAGATACAGAATGCCGCTAATTCGTCGTCGGGTCTTTCCGGATTGCAGACCGGTTATACTGAGCTCGACAAGATGACGTCGGGGTGGCAACCTTCTGACTTGATTATCATTGCGGCGCGTCCGGCGATGGGCAAGACGGCGTTTGTGCTTTCTATGGCTAAGGAAATGACCGTCACTTTCAATATTCCGGTGGCGATATTCACTCTTGAGATGGCAAACGTGCAGCTTGTGAAGCGTCTGCTTTCCAATGTGGCAAGCCTTGAGGGTGAGAAAATCAAGAGCGGCCAGCTTTCAAATGAGGAGTGGGACCGCTTGAATGCATCGCTTAAGAATGTCTATTCGGCTCCTCTTTATCTTGACGAGACGCCGGGATTGAGCATAACTGAACTTCGCACGAAAGCGCGTCGACTCGTAAGGGAACATGGGGTGAAAATGATAATGATCGACTATCTTCAGCTTATGAGCGCCGGAGGATTGAAGCTTGGAAGCCGTGAGCAGGAGGTGTCTACCATCTCTCGTTCGCTTAAGGCGCTTGCCAAGGAACTGAATATACCGATCATAGCGTTGTCGCAGCTCAACCGAAGCACTGAGACGCGTGAAGACAAACGTCCGGTTCTTTCCGATCTTCGTGAGTCCGGTGCGATAGAGCAAGATGCCGACATTGTCTGCTTTATCCATCGCCCTGAATACTATACTAAAAGTGGGGAGGATGCACAGGGCAATGACATTCGAGGGCTTGCCGAGTTGATTGTGGCAAAGCATCGTAGTGGTGCTGTAGGCGATGTGAAACTCCGGTTTGTGTCAAAGTATGCCAAGTTTGAGAACTGGCAAGAGGGGTATAATGCAGTGAGGAGTGCTATAGGAGATCCCGGAGCAGGCACCAAGATGGAATTTCAGTCAAAGATGAATTCCGGTGGAGATGGGTCGGTGGCTTCAAAATTCTCACAGGGTGGCACCAACTTTAGTTTTGCGGCGGAACCGATGGGAGGAAGTCCCGAGCCTGACATCATGCCTGACGGAGCAGGGGATGTGGTGCCGTTTTGATTGGGTCGGGGGGTAGTCTAATTGGACTAATAGGACTAATTAGGCTAATAGGGCTAATAGGCCTAATTAGGCTAATAGGACTAATTAGGCGAATGGGGATCGTTAGGGATTTAGAAATTTTAAGTTTTTTTTGAACCTATATAGGTGTAAGAGTGTTTTAGTTTCAAAGAATAAGACAGAAACTATAAACTTAAAGACTAAAACTATGGAAAATAAAGAACTTCAAGAAAAAGAGAACAAGGCATTCGATAATATGAGAAGCGCCGGCAAAAAGTTGGAGGAATCTCGTCAGGATAAGCAAGATGGAGTGCAGAAGAGCAATCGCCTATGGGTTTGGCTCGGAGTTCTGATACTTATTTTTATCCTGCTCTATTGGCTATTTGCCATCGGAACTTTCGGCGATCTCGCTAATTGGTTTAATGGATAAACAAAAAGCAGCCTTTGGGCTGCTTTTTTTTTGTTTATTTTTTACTTGGGGGCATCATATACGGCCTTCGTCACAATATGAGAAATAGCCTGCTACTGTAATTATGACATGGTCGATAAAGCGTAGGTCCATAGCATTGCAGGCTTCCGAAAGTTTTCGGGTGATATTGTCGTCTTGAGGTGACGGGCGTAGATTTCCTGAAGGATGATTGTGGCACATCGCTATTCCTTGGGCATCTTCAAGAAGTGCCCTTTTGATGATCATCTTAGTGTCGAATACCGATGCTATTGAACTTCCACTTGTAAGTCGGAATTCCTTGATCACTTCGTTACGGCGATTTAGGAGCATGATCCAGACTTCCTCATGGTCGAGATTGGCAATGCGATGACGCATACGCTCGTGGATGCTTTCTGACGATTTGATAAGGTCGAGCCGCTTGGTAGATTTGTCGATGATCTCTTTCTGGTATCGACGCATCACTTCCATCATGGCTTCAATCTGAAGCGCCTTTGCATCGCCGATTCCCTTTGTAAGCCGTAGTTCGCTGCGAGAGCGGCGTTCAAGACGAAGGAGTGAATTGTCGTTGTCTTTCATTAACTGACGGCAAAGATCGGTGATGGGGAGTCCCGGCTGTCCTGTGCGGAGAATAAGGGCGAGGAGTTCAGCAGTGGTGAGAGAGCCAATGCCATGGTTGATGGCACGTTCGCGCGGACGTTCGTCCCGGTCCATCTCCTTGATTGTGCGTGCGGGTGAGTCTTGCTGAATTAGTGGCTCTCGAGCCTCTAAGCCGAAATCTTCGCGTGTCATTTCCCTTTTCTCATTTTTATTTCTTGCTCTTCATCGCGACCATGACGAAGAAGGATTTTCCATACATAAGCGCGGATGAACCCTGTGCCATATCCCCATAGTTGCACCATTGATGCAGCCACAGCTAATGTGCCCACTTTCAGGCTTTTTGTTGAAATGATGGCTGATATCCAAAGAGCAAGAATGTATGCTGCTAAAGGAAGAAGCCATAAAGGATTGAAAAAGGATGCAATTATCAATGCCACTGCTCCAACTACAAATATTGCGGGAGCCCAGTGCACAACTTTCATGCTTCCGGGATAGAGAAATTGGAGTGTAATTCTCGACATGCCGAACACATGGACCTGTCGCCAGAACTTTCCAAGGCTCCCGCGACGTTTATGATATACCTTTACATCGCGGATTAGTTCGGGAGCATAGCCTGAAAGGCGTATGCGCGTAGACATGTCGATGTCTTCGCTGAACATTTCACGAAACCCTCCTACCTTATTATAGACTTCTCTGGAGAATCCCATATTGAATGTGCGCGGCACGAATTTCTCCATCTGCACTTTACCGCCTCGAATACCTCCTGTTGTCAGGAATGAAGTCATGGCAAAGTTGATAGATTTCTGAGTGTCTGTGAAACTTTCGTGGGCATCATCGGGTCCACCGAAGCTGTCTCTCCAGCGTTCAGATAGGGCTTTTCGGAGTTTCTCTATGTAGTCAGGAGGGAGGATGCAATCGGAGTCAACGAAAATGAAGTAGTCGCCCCGGGCATGATCCATTCCAAAGTTCCTGGCAGGAGACCTCCCTTCATTGTCTTTATAAAAATACTGCAAGGCGACAGCCGGGGTATAAGCCTCGGCTTCCGCCTTGCAGGGTATTGTGCTTCCATCTTCCACAATCACGACCTCAAAACCGTGGTCGGTCTGGCAAGCAAGGCTCTGCATGAGTTCCTTGACTTCATCCGGACGGTTATATACCGGGACGATTATGGAAAAGAGGGTGTCCAAGTTATTTGGTTTCAAGGTGTACGGGTTTGGGTTAGGCTTTTACGCGTCCTACGTAAGAACCGTCGCGAGTGTCGATTTCGATGATTTCGCCTGTGTTGATGAAAAGAGGCACGCGAACTTCAGCACCGGTCTCGACAGTAGCCGGCTTAAGTGTGTTGGTTGCAGTGTCGCCCTTAAGTCCCGGTTCTGTGTAAGTCACAGCAAGTTTAGTCTTGATAGGCATTTCAGCGAAAAGGACAGTGTCGGTAGAGGCGTCGCGCACCACTTCCACGATGTCACCTTCCTTCATGAACGGAGCTCCTGTTACGAGATCGCGCTTGATAGGAATTTGGTCATATGTCTCCTGATCCATGAAGATGTCATCGTCGCCATCTTGATAGAGGTAGGAGTATGGGCGGCGTTCAACGCGCACGTCTTCGAGTTTTTCACCGATGTTAAAGCGGCGTTCGAGCACACGACCGTCAACTACGTTTTTGAGTTTAGTACGCATGAATGTGTTGCCTTTTCCCGGCTTCACGTGAAGGAATTCGATAACGAAGTAGAGCTGGCCATCCATGCGGATGCAAGTTCCATTCTTGATGTCTTGAGCGTTCATCATATCTTTAGAAGTTTTTATGAAATTCGAATTATGATGCAAAATTACAAAAAAAAACCTAATTATGAGGTATATTAAGCATTAAAAGATATAATTTGGGGTGGATAATGCGAAAAAATCATGATTTTTTTGGCTAATTCAAATAGATTCACTAATTTTGCAGTCCGAAAGGAATTGTGAAGACAATCGAAATAATTAAAACCATATAAGAAAATGAAAAGAACATTCCAGCCTTCCAACCGCAGAAGAATCAACAA
>CAMWQF010000155.1 GCA_947176285.1 uncultured Porphyromonadaceae bacterium | reverse complement strand
CCATCATGTACGCATCATGCAGTGAGAAAGGCCATCGAGGAGACCGGTCTGAGCTAAATGAAGGGACTCTCTTGTTTTATCTATTTGTCGTATTCGATATATTTAAGGGTGTCGAAATCCTCAAATGCTTCGATGAGGTAGATTCTCTTTCTTTTTTCATCCATAATAGCACGGAGGATATTGCTGTCAGTCTGATATAGGTGAAGGGGAGTGAGATTATCATCGAGCACTATCAGGTCGTATTTGAGATTACTTCCGTTGATGTTTATGGGAAACGGTTGCAATTCCTTCGCTTTTCTTCCATAATACTGAGCAAGCACATTGTCTTTCCCTCCGCTTATGAAAGCAAAGTAATTGTAGTTATCCGAAATCTTATCTACATTGATTTGATCCGCTGATAGAGACAAAATGCTGTCTTTGATAAACCTATAATCATCATCGAGGCCAAGTTTCAGAAGCTCGTTGAACGCTCTCATGCCAACAAATACTTGTTTGCCATCAATTGAGAAGTTGAATGAAGCCACAGATTTATTGGCATCTTTAGGAAGGTCTGATATGAATTCAGCTAAACTCAACCGATCTATTATTTGGTTTGACCTGTCGTCGTATGTAAGCAAACTTCCATCGAGAGTGTTAAAAATCATAATGCTGTCATTCACCCAGTAAGCATCCTGAGTAGGACCGAGAGGTGGTAGCTCTAGATACTTGCTTTCCACAAGGACCGCACTGTCAGGAGTAAGTCGATAAGTGAGTTTCTTATAGTTTGACTGATCAATCAAATCAATGGAATCTCCGCGTAGATTCTTCATGAAGTCAAGGGCAAGTGTCTCGTCGGGGGCCGATCCCCTTTTTGCGAAACTATAAAGAAAATGAAGGCTCACCGGGTCAAAGACATAGATTTGGTCACCTTTAGCTTTTTCCTCATGCAACATGCAGATATAGTTACCGTTAAATGTCATGTCAATAGGTTTAAGCACCTCAGTGATTTTCATTTCGTGAATTTCCGGAACCTCCGGTTGAAGATCGAATTTCGACTCTACCTTATCGCCTGAAGATTGACATGCCAACATTAAGGGAGCAATTACTGTCAACAATAGGTTCTTTACGTATATTGATTCTTTATGCATTTGAATAAATATTAGACAATTCAATTTGAAATTAATAGAATGATTTTATTGTTATCGAACGTAGATTGGACTACCGACGTTTGATATGAGTGTTGAAACAATGGGATTAGCATCCCCGGCTGTTACAACTTGAAAAGTGATCGTAATTGCAATCACATTCAAGAATCTTATCCCAACCCCAGCCTATGTCTTTACAGCCGTTGGGACACTTAGGTCCACTTTCACTCTTTGAGAGCGCCATGATGTTTGCCATACGAAGGGTGGAATCTGTGAATCCTGTAGAGTCTTCCTTGCCAAGGAAGAAGAGGACTCCTCCTGCTAACATAATAGTTGCAAGAAAAATTTTTAGTTTCATACGCTAAAAATTAAGTTAATAAATACTTATGTTACCGAACACGTTGATGCTGTCTCTATCTGAATCTTGACGAAAAATACACTGTTTGAAAATGAAGAGTCTCAGTAATAGAGGTTTTGAATTAATATGAACTGATAAAAGCAGACATATTAATCCTAAGAGTATACACCCCATGCCAATTGATCTAAATCGATCCATACATGACTATAACGGTTTACTATAACGGTTTATAAGCTTCGTGTAGTCCTAAGACCCGGATGATTGTTTACTTTATTCTATATTCCATTATGGAAGGTTCTCCATCGTCGGAATAGACTATCCCTAGGATTCTGGAGTCATCGTTAGTGACAGAAAAGCAGGAAAGTCGATCGTTCACTTTATATCCTTCCACGAAATCACCGTTCCAGTTGAATTTTAAAATGAATTTGGATTCGAATTTATTATCTCTAAGTTCTTTTTCAGTCCTTCCGTCATAAAGTGCGTAAAAATGCTCTTCAGTGGCTGCAAGACAAGTAAAAGTGGATTTAGTTTCATCATCCATCACTACGGAAGTTGTGGTTTTATCCGGCTGTTTGGTTGTTACTTTTGGAGGATATGTAAAGTATTCCTTAATCAATCTGTCGCCGTCAGCCAGATCGTAAAACGACAGCCAGTCGGACAAATAACTTGCTGCCACAAGTCTTGTGCCCTGAGGATTGGTGATGATCATGTTTTGATAAACAAGAAAGAATGCTATAGGATCCGTGATTTCGACTGAATCGACAGGGAACGAGCCAAACGTATTCATGACATTGCCATCATGATCAAGGCGGGCAAAAGGTTTTCCGGAGAATACACCGTTAGTCACGTAGCCATCCTTCAGGGGAGCTATTTCATAACCCTTGCATTTACTTAGGCTTACCATAGAAGAAGAGTCTACCTCAATTACTTTATTTTTACCAGAGATTTTGTGAGAGATGGCTCGTCTCTGCTGATTGTCGTAGATGAAAAGTTGGCTGACTATTGGATTAAAGTAGATATTTCTAATATTGACGAATTCGTTTGGCCCATTGCCTTTCACAGCAAGTTGCTGAGGTTCGGAGTCAGCGGAGTTTTGATAAAACTGGAGAAAGTAAGGATCGTGATAGTCCTGTAAAAGAATCCCTGAATCGACGGCGGTAATATTCTGGGGATTCAGGATTTCTGCTTCTTCTAGGATTGGTATACCGTGAATTTCCATGAAATCTTCCATGTCGAATTGATCTGTAGTGGAATGATTTTGGCTACATGAAATCGTCATATATGCAAATACAAGAAGATAAAAGTAGTTTAGTTTCATAACATATGATTTGGTTAATGGGGGCAAGCCGGGCTTTTATCGTACTAGACATGCCCCCTTTAAATCTTATGAAAGATTCAGTCAAGTTCTGGGATGGTTAAATACGTATCGTACGCCATACAAATCTACAGTACAGCAGTATCGACCACTATACGATGTAGAACATCCGCCACAAGCCCCGCCTATTTCAGAACGAGAAACGGCTTCTACGTTTGCGGCCGTTAGCCCCTGCTCTGTCTTGGAAGACATGCCGAACCCTTGGATGCCGCAGAGTGTGGCGATAGCCACAAAAGCTGCTAAAAAATTTTTCTTCATAATTGTTAGTTGCACATGAAAGCATTCCCGAACAGGAGTTCGTCAATACTTTTATTTCTTACTCTTATTTTTTTTGAGAGGAGCTGACTTCGTAGTTTTAATCTGTATGAAGATGGTGTCGTTTTTGACGGACACGCTTTCAACGGAATCCGGATTCATCTTCTCAGTCCGTGAGAAGGGGATGGTTTTCTTGATTCCGTCTTTGATTACAACTACTGTTGGATTTGTATCCTCAGATTTATTTATCTTCTCGGGGGATGCTCCAGCAAATGATATGGGGAACATCGCAAGGATCATAATTAACAATGCTGAAATTCTCATGATATTCATATTTAATAATGTTTTGATGTTTGTTTTGATTCGACTGATGTTGTTAACTGTCACCCAAAATGGTTACAAAAGCATAGGTTCTCTCACGCAAAAGCCATAGAATGTCTACGTCAAGGTACCTTCGATTTTTCCAAGCGGTAGGATGCAGAATTGGATGCTGTCGGGAGTGCTGATATATAGATTGTCCGTAGTAGGGGAATATGCCATTTTCCTTATCTCGATGCCTGGATCTAAGGTCGCTACGTAATTGCCGTCAAGGTCAAACACCATGATGCGGTCACCATAAAAACCTTCATTCACCTTTTTTCCGCAGTAAGCGACCAGTATATGGCGGTCAGTAATAGCGGCTCCGCTGAAAAACGACATGGATTGGTCGGCTACTGGATCATATTCCTTACCTTTTATCTCCTTTACGGGATTTCCCGCTGCATCGTACAGTACGATGAGGTCTTGCGTGCGGCAGGCCTCAACGATGGTTTTCCCATCAGGCGACACCGCTACGGAAGATCGGTTCCCTTCACCGACGGCTTCACTCTTGTTGAACTTCCTAATGTCACCCGTTGCCATGTCATACCGGCACACCGTCTGACTGAAGGAATGCCCTCCGTCAGGAACGATGAGCCGTCCGTAGCCAGTGGAGTCGTTCACATAGAAGTAAGAGTCCGGAAAACCTGACATGTCGAGTTTTCTCAAGGTTCGTATTCCGTATACGCTGTCGAAAAGGATACTGTCGACATTAAAGGCCACAATTCTATTCTGACCGTAATCAAACATCAAAGCATCCCCGGTGGCGGCATTTACGCCAAGCGCACCGGGCTCAGTGATTTCATAAGGAGATGGACCGGGGTTAAGCGCGCTCCCAAGGTATTTCCCGCTTTCTGTATCGAACACATACAGGATCTTGTCTGTGGCTTTGGTGTCGACAATGTAAAGGCGGTCACCAAAGACATAGATATTCGCCGATTTCCCAATGAGAAAGTCATCCGTGTCCAGAGCTTGAATGTGTTGCGATACATCCGTCACGCTTCCTACCACGCCAGATTCTCCTTTGCCGCACGAGTAGACTGCCATTACGAGCGATAAAACAGCAATCATATGTCTATTCCGCATTTCCATGAAGTCTGATTATCGAAGGATTCTTAACATTATTGTAGTGTATTCGCATTATGGCGTCGAACGGCCCCTTTTCCTCGGGCACCTTGAGATTGAAATCCACGGATATAAACATCTCTGGAAATATTGAATCAACCGATGGGTGGCAATCACTGATTAGCTCGTCGCCGTCGATGCTCACAATTCTTGCGCCTCTGACACTGTCGAAATTGCATATGACAGAAGCTTCTCGCACTTCCTTCCCCACTGGGAAAGTCCCCAGGTCGTACACTTCAATTATATTCTTCTGATCATCAATCTGATGAATAGGAATGGAGTCGATGATTTCGGGCGAAGCCTCGGAGGAAGACGACGAGGTGCCTGAGCAAGACAGGGTCATGCCCAGGACACATACGTAAAACAATGTTGTAGCGGTGGTTCTCATTAATAGTTTAGAGGCTTATCGTTCGGATACCAACGGTTATATCTGAGTATACAACCATCGCCGTCGCTCACACAGCCCGTATCATAACCCCATTCGTCGGTGGTCAGGGCCTCGATATTCGCGATTGCGAGATCAGAAGAAACTGTCTTTTTTGTCTGTTTGTCGTAGCCGACCGCGGCTCCGACAGCTACGATTGCCGCTATTGCGGCAAAGATGCATCTTGTCTTCATTTTATAGATATTAAGTTATTTTGATTTGAGTAACCCTTCTTATCCTTCATAAGATCCGAATCATAAAAATATGGGACTTAGAGGAGCGGAAGAGGTGACTGTTTTATGTTTCCGAAAACGTTTATAACAAATGGATATTCAAAATCCTCAAGGTATACATGTATGGAGCTTTCGAACTCTCCGGGGATGGTGTCCGTTCCTAAAAAAAGAACCACCTTTTTTCATGGCAAGGCCATTTCATAAATGTGGGAAACGAGTGACTGCCAATGACATATTTTCATCATCAGTCATCATTAAAACAGTACCTTCTTTAGAAACAGCTAAAGGATATGAACAAACTGGAATGTCAGGAATGTAGGTGTTCAAATGTTTTCCATCGCAATCCATAAGCCATAATTCAACATTTTGTAGAGATGAATCCACTCCTTTTATATCCGTGTCGACTGAAAGCAGTATATTGTTTCCGTATGCTACAATATCCTTTGCCCCTTTCATGTATCCGTCCTTCAGCTTGGTATGAGGAAGCATCATTTGTTTAGATGCAGGGTATACATCATATTCATAAGGAGATAGAAGGATATCCTGTTTATGGATATATGCACCTTTCGTATAATGATACAATCTTAGGACATGAGCTTCCAATATTGCAATACCTCCGTCGTCGACAGATGCGATGCCTTGGATTTGGTGGAATTTACTTAATACGCTTCTATCAAAATTTTTTTCCTTATCCCAAAGTGTAGCGAAACTTTCAAGCTCCTGGACCTTATTGAAGTCTTTATCGTAAACATATGCATAAGGATAAACCTCATCGGAATCTGTCAACACGGGCATTACCGGAGCAATGAACTTTTGATGGCTGGAAATATAATAAATACCCATTACATCCTTTGATAGGATAGCCACCTCGTTTAAAGTTCTGTCTATTAGATTGGAAATGTAGACCTTCTTATCTGCGAGATTGAGAATATACAAAGTAGAGTCGACCATCGTGGTTCGAATAGGAGGAAACAGTTCATTTGGGCCATTCCCTATTGTCGCTGTCTGGAATTCATTCCGTCCGGTCTGAATATTAAATACGCTTATTAAAGGATTTGTCTTAGCATCGTTAACCAAGATGGATTGTGAGTCTATAAAGTATGCGTTCACAGGTCCGCCCAGAATGGTGTCTGTCTTGATTATTTGAAAAGACATCGGTTTGGATTCAATGGAATGTCCTGAAGACTTGGAGCAAGACGTGACTATAATGCAATTCGCAGCGAAAATCATATATAGAAAGTATCTATATAGAGATTTTATTGAAGACTTTAGCATATGTCGGTAGGTATATTTTATAGGGACCGGGTAACTTTTCGCAATGATATGCAAAATAGTTACCCGTTTAGATTCAATTATTCATCATAGGTGAAGATATGTAACGTACCTTCACGATAGACGGCATCGCATACGTCCTTATTGCCCTCACATATTTTGATTTCAATTTTAGGCTTCTCG
>CAMWQF010000154.1 GCA_947176285.1 uncultured Porphyromonadaceae bacterium | reverse complement strand
CATGTGTGTTTCTCTATAAATCTATTCTTCTATATCTTACTTATAAAAAATATCAAGTTTGCTATACAAAATGTAATGAATATTTGTCTAAATGAAAAATATTAATTACTTTTGCATTCGATAATAAATCCTTAAAAAGTCCGTATTTATGAAAAATTATCTTTTCCCCCACATTTTCCAACCGATAAGATGGATTATGTTGTTCCTTCATTGATTCTGTTTACGCTATTCTATTGCTGTTTTTTCTCCTCTTTTGAAATGCCATCCCTGTTAAATCTCGTACTCTTTCCTATAGTATTTGTTTGTAATTTTCGATGAGAAATGCAACGATATAATAAGATGTTTAAAGATGAAGAATAGAATAAAAGTTGAACGTGCAGAGTTGGACATTACACAACAACGACTTGCCGAAGCTGTCGGAGTAAGCCGGCAGACCATTGTTGCCATTGAGAAAAACCGGTTTCTACCATCAACTCCGTTAGCACTCAAAATAAGCAAATTTTTTGGGAAGTCGGTCGAGAGCATTTTCATTCTAGAAGACTCTGATTAAATTATCCCGCTATGAAGTAAAAATTCATTTTTGGGGACGGGTATTTTATCTTGACCATCCAAATAAAGTTAATAGGAAAATGATATGAGAAAGTTTATTGGAATATTTGTATTGCTGTTTTTATTGGCTTTTGCCAGTTGTAATAGCCGTCCAAAGGATAGATTATCTATGATGAGAACTATTCATGGCTACACTTATGACCGGATATCTGGCGAAAGTCTGAATGGAGCTGTTATTTTAAACAGTACAGATGACCATGCTTTTATAACTGATACTTTAGGAAAGTTTTCTCTAACGGCACATTTGGGTGATTCTCTTAATATTAAGTTTGTGGGAATGAAAGACAGTGTAATCGTTGTGTCAAAGAATACACCATCCTATTTGGAGATTGGTTTAGACACAGTTACCACTACACTTATTGATCCTGATTTGATTTTTCTCAAACATATTTCAGAAACTGATTTCAAGCCATTTCAAATAGACAATGGAGATGATTATGTAAAATGCGGAACATATCGAATAGTTGATGACAAAGGGAGAATTGGTTTTGCCAACGCTGACGGATATATAGTTTTGGAACCTAAATTTGTGTTTGCTTTTCCGTATGAAAAGGGGATCGCGAAAGTGACAGAAAAGGGTATTTTGAAAGAAGTAGAAGGAAGCAACGGGGAATACCATTATTGGGAAAGCGATGAATGGTATTATATAAATATGTCTGGTGATAGGCTTTCTACTGCCATGAATCCAAGTGATGGAATACAAAAAGCAGACAGTATTGAGTTTATATATTTCAACAATGAGTGGATTCTGGGGGCTGGTATAAGCATGGCATGCCCTGAATCTATAACTAAAATTGAAATTAAGAATGATGAATATGGCAATAGATGTGCTTACATTTCGATGGATTCAAATGCTATTGAATCACTAAAGCAGAAGGTTGAGCAATCTAATGAAGGAATATGGGTTGACTATTTTAACATATGCGAATTTCCCGGAGGCAACTCCAAAATGAAGAATTGGATTGAAGAAAATATTCGTATACCTGATGGATTTAAAGGCAAGGAGCGGGTTATGGTCAATTTTCTTGTTATGCCGGATGGAAGAGTCTCAGGAGGAAAGATTTTTAGAGGAAGTGAAAACGAAGAACTTAACGCTGAAGCATTAAGATTAATAGAAAACTTGCCAAAATTTAACGTTGAATATTATTGTCCACAAAAAAAGCCATTTAAATTCTTATGGCCTATCACATTCGTAGAAAAAAAGACGGTTACACCTGAATGAAATAAATATTCGCTCATTTAATTTGTAGAATCAAATATTATTATTACCTTTGCAGTGTTGTACATATGTACAACACTATAGAATTTTATTATCCTTAATATATCTGATTATGATAGAGCTGAATAAAGTTATATTTGCGTATAAAGGGACTAAAAGCCCGGCATTGTCTGATATCACTGCGCAGATAGGCAACGGACTTTATCTGCTTGCCGGAGAAAACGGAGCCGGCAAGACAACATTACTTCATGTCATAGGCGGACTGATTCATCCACAATCCGGAACAAGCAATATAGACACACATCCATCTTTTACAAATCATCCATCTGAGATGGGAGATGTTTTTCTCTTGGAAGACTATATGAAATTTCCAGGCAAAACCATCAGAGAATTTAAAAAATTGCATTCCCGTTTTTATCCAAATTTCTCGGAGGAAAAATTTGAAGAAAACCTCAAGGCTTTCGGACAGTCCGGAAATGAACCTATGGAATCCCATTCTCTCGGCAATCTTAAGAAGGCACAACTCTCTTATGTCCTAGCCATGGAAGTGAAGGTGCTTCTTCTTGACGAGCCAACAAATGCTCTTGATATTGAAGGACGTGAGACATTGCGCAAACTAATTACGAAAAACATGTGCGAGAATCAAACTATCATAGTTTCAACCCATACTGTAACTGATCTTGAAAATCTATTTGACGGCGCTATGATAATGCAAAAGTCAAAACTTTTATTCGTCGGGACGGAAGAAGATGTGGCTGAGAAATTAGCATTTGAATATTCGATGCATTCAGATCAAGATTCGCTGTATTCTGAGAATATTGGAGGCAGATATCTCAATATATATCCTTGCGGCGGACGTGATGAAACACGTGTTGATTGGAAGGCTCTTTATATGGGTCTGCATTCTGATAAATCTCAATGTATAATATCTCAACTTCAAAAGTAATGGCAACACAGATATCAAATTTCTCGTGGCATAGGGTGGCACAGTTATATCAGTATAATGCACCATGGATTAGGAAGCAAACTATTATTTATTTCCTCTTTTCGCTGGTGACATCTCTTTTATACCTTCTGATACCATCAGAAACAATACGTATGGGAATCTACAGCCCATGCAGGACTATCTTGATGTTCATGTTTATATGGGCACCAATAGTATTCACAAAAGGAGGGGATACCAGAATAGTTGACAGGCTATTGCCGGCAAGCGCGTTTGAGAAATTATTGTTTTATATGACTTATCTTATTATTGTCGTTGGCTTGGCATGTTATCTATGTCCTTGGATAGCCGAGACAATATCAATGGGTTTATGCCATTCGGAAATCAATGGCATTGAAATGCTCCAAAATAAACGAGCAGTTCCTTTGGTTTTTGAATGGTCGACTTATCTTTCCACCATTGCAGCCATGTTGACATGTTTTTACTTTGTGGTAGCCGCAACGCGAAATAGAGTGGTGAAAGCGTATTTGATTTCTATTTGCGTATCAATATTTTTGTCTACTCTCAATACCTTTTATGGAGTAAAGGAAGCAATAATAGCGGGATATAAAGAAGCCGCAAGCCAAGGAAGTCCTGCCGGAGAAACAGAAATATCTGAAATGGTGAGCAGTGCTCTGAATGATCATATGCACTTTTCAATTTTTGCATTGGCGTTAAATGTTGTATTTATCATCTTGTTGATATGGTTAAGTTATCGGTCACTATATCGAAGCAATCTTTAATATAATGATGGAATTTAACGATAACAAACCTATCTATCGGCAAATATTAGATTATGCGTTTCATTGCATCCTAAGTGGCGTATGGATTTCAGGAGAAATGATCCCATCTGTTAGGGAACTGACTGCAGAATTGGGTGTCAACAATCGTACTGTGCTCAAGGCTCTTGATGAATTGCAAAATCTTCATGCTATAGAATCTCGACGAGGAATGGGTTTTCTTTTGGCAAAGAATGGAGTGGAAATAGTTAGAAATGAAAGAAAACGAGAATTTTTTGAAAAGACGATTCCCGGATTAATTGAAGAGATGATGATTCTCGGCATAACATCAGATGAAGTAGCGACAATCCTGTCAAAAGCAGATAATAAATAATCAAATTCAGTATTATAAAGTATAAATATATGGTAAGTATGATAATGGGCATAATGGCTATCATGATAATGGTGGTGAGTTCAATTCTAAATTGAGTTTATGCATTAGCATCGTTTAGCTGAATGTCAGAAATTAGTTTATTCGCTAAAAATATGGAAATGATAATTTATAAGTCAAAAGTTGATTGGTGGGTATATTCTCTTATTCCTTTTACTATATTGTGTTTTATGACTGGCCCGATATTGACCGATTCTGATTATTGGTTTGGTATCGCTTTATCAGTTCCTTTTTGCGTATTAATTTATTATGCTATTTTTTCTACGAAATATGCTGTTCGTGGCAAGTATTTTGGAGTAAAGATTATGTTTTCATGGCAATGGTTTCCGATAGAAAAAATCGAATCTATCACTCGGACCAATAGTATATTGGCTTCAGCGGCGCTGTCCACGCATAGAATCGCCATAAAATTCTCAGACCGGAAAATTCTAAAATCTTCAGCTCCTTTGGAAATCTCCCCAAAAGATGAAAAAGAGTTTATAGCAGATCTTCTCAAAATAAATCCCAACATTAAGGTTTCATCCACTATCAAAGAAAAGAATCGTATTCATATATAAGAAGAAATATTTTTCTATTGAAGTTGTTTAAACAACTTCATTTATTAATATTGTGGAAATGGTTTACCGGGCCATGTCCTTTGCCTATCTTATATTGAGTTCCGGATTCTATCGCCTTAGTGATATAGTCTTTAGCCAGTAGGACAGAATTGTTGAGTGAATTTCCTTTTGCCAGGAAAGAAGCGATAGCGGATGAGAGCGTGCATCCTGTGCCATGAGTGTTGACTGTGTCAATACGTTTTGATTCCAGATATATCGTCTCATTTGTCTCTGCATTATAGAAAATGTCGATAAGGATATCTTCTGACAGATGTCCGGCCTTGAGCAATACTGATGTTCCAAGTTTAGACAGTTCCATGGCGGCTTCAGGCAATTCATCTTGACTGCAGATCCTTTGTCGTAGAAGAATTTCTGCTTCAGGAATATTAGGGGTAATGATTCGGCTTCTCGGTATCAGTAAGTCACGGAGTATAGCAACTGCTTCTTCTTCAAGCAGAGGATCTCCTGATGTGGCAACCATCACCGGATCCAGGACAATATCTTTTATTTCAGGATATTTATCAAGGGTGTTTTTAACAATGCGGATAAGTTCTGCAGAATGGAGCATTCCTATCTTGATAGCGTCTGTGCCTACATCGTCAAGAATGGAATGAATCTGATCTGCGACAAACTCATCAGGAATCGGTAATACTCCATATACTCCCTGAGTGTTCTCATTGACTAATGCTGCAATCGCAGAGGTTGCGTAGCATCCGCACGCGGATATTGTCTTAATGTCGGCTTGCACTCCGGCTCCCCCGCTCGGATCGCTTCCTGCAATGGTCATTACCCGTTTATACGTTTTTAATTTCATATTTTCCATTTTTCAAGATTATAAGCACTGTCCCAAAACATCCATTCCATACGAGTAGCCATAACGAAGGCTTCTGTCATCTTTTGGCGGATTTCTTCTGAACTGTTTTCCGCCAATTCGTCGCATATCTCAATAGCCCTTAGTGTGGATTTTTCAAAATCCTTATCAGAGTATGTCGCTATCCATTGATAGTATGGATTGTCGTGAGAACTTGTCTGATATATGTGTTCACCGACTTTCTGATAGACCCAGAAGCAGGGAAGAATAGAGGCTGCTTCTATCTCTACAGGTCCCAAGCCCTTAGCCGATTCATAAGAGTTGTAGAGAAGGGTAGTTGGGGTGGGTGAAACTGAGTTATGTCCCTCTCCAAGATAAGTGGCATGAAGAATCTTCTCCACTTCGATGCCGACGGAGGCAAATTTCAGGAAGTCAGAGATATGTTCCTGCTTTTTAAGTCGTGACGCTATGTGTGCAAGCACTCGGCAATAGTTTTCTATATAGATTGAATCCTGATTTATATAAAAAATAAACTTATCTTTTGAAAGAGTCCCTTCGGAAAGTTGCTTGACGAACGGAAGGTTAAGTATCTCCTGATAGATATGCGATGCGGCTTTCCATGCATCGTCACTCCATTTAGATCTGTAGGTCATAGTTTGAGTGTTTTTAGAGTTAAATCCTTTATATTAAATAGAAGAAGTTTTCCGGTAAGATTATCTCCGAATCCACATATCAGTTTTATAGCCTCGGCAGCCTGAATTGAGCCTATGACTCCGGGAAGAGGACCGATCACGCCTCCTGTGGCTTGTGTGGATTTTGACAAGAGTTCCTTTTCGGGATAAAGATCATAATAACTATATCCATTTCTTCCGAAAACAGCGACTCTTCCTTCATAATCTTCTATTGCGCCGTAGATCCAATTTTTGCCTAATCTTAGGCAGGTATCGTCGATCAGGTATCGTGTTGCGTGATTGTCGGTGCAGTCAATCACCAGATCATATTCTGAGATTATTTCCTCTGCATTGGCGGTAGTCAGTCCTTTTGTCCAGAGATCAAATCTTGTATGCGATGATAGTTCAGAAAGACGATGTCTCGCTATTGTTGTTTTGGACACTCCTTCTGACTCTTCACTATAGAGAATTTGCCTTTGCAGGTTGTTTATAGATACAGTATCATTATCGCAAAGTCCGATTCTGCCCACACCGGCACCGGTAAGATAAAGCGCCACGGGACAACCGAGTCCTCCGAGTCCGACAATAAGCACTGAAGCTTGAGCAAGTTTCTTCTGGCCTTCCTCTCCAATCTCTGGAAGCATTATCTGCCTTGAATATCTTTCCATTTCAGTCAAACACTTTATCCCAATCTTTCCATACCACTTCATATCCCCCTTTCTTGATAGCTTCCGCAACTTCCTCCGGTGTTCTCTCATCGCTTACTGAGAATTGTTC
>CAMWQF010000153.1 GCA_947176285.1 uncultured Porphyromonadaceae bacterium | reverse complement strand
CACACTAAAAAACCTCCCGATATAATCGGAAGGCTTTCTTGAGGTTCCAAGCGGAAAGATATCGTCGCATCCATACAAAACTTTATGTGTTTTTTGGCCGGATTTTGGCCATAGTTTGTTTGGAACTTTCCTGGAAATGAACAAATTACGAAATTTGGGGTTTTTCTTTTGCCAAAAATCCCTGTTATTCGTGTTACATTGTTACTTCTTGGTTGCTTCAGACTCCCTCTTGTCGAGAAGGATTTGTATAGTGCGTTCCTTCTCGGAAAGCATCTCTTTAAGATGCTCGATCTCTTTCAGATATTTATTTATATCCCTGTTGGCTGCATATCCGTCGAAGAAATAGCCGGCAGGAACTTCAAGCACTTTCGCTATTTCTTCAAGAGTCTCCGTTTTTGTAGATCCTCTTCTTATGGCAGAGTGTACGGTGCTTTCATCCTTTCCTATCCTCTTGCACAGTTCCCCAAAAGGAATATTTTTTTCTGTGCATAATTCTCTTATTAAAAATAAATTAGCAATATACCTTCGAATTTATTGAAAAAATAATATGGAAATTTTTACCATATTAAGGAATTTTTTATTACCTTTGCATTGTAAAGTTAACAAATTAACTTCAATTTCGCAAATATGAAATGTAAAAAAAATGAAAAATCAATGTGCGACGGTTCTAGACTTCGCGAATTCTTTCACTCACTTCCGTTCCGCGAGATGCGTCCAATGAGGGTCAAGATTGCAGAGGCGGTCGGTGTCAAGGAGAAGACGGTCATGCAGTGGGCAATTCCATCCACCTATCGTATTTCTTTTTCCAAACTTCAAAAAAAGGTCATCGAGCAGACTGCCGGACAAAAGATTTTCTAACTTGGGATGCGGTCTCCTGAC
The DNA here is from genome assembly GCA_947176285.1 of uncultured Porphyromonadaceae bacterium. GTDB lineage: Bacteria > Bacteroidota > Bacteroidia > Bacteroidales > Muribaculaceae > Lepagella. Next base: position 5,986 of record CAMWQF010000153.1, on the reverse strand, counting down.
TGATCCGGCGACGAGGACCATGAGGGGGATCGCGTTCCATTATCCCTACAAGTGATGAAATTTACCATAAAATGTAAAAAAATGATAGTGTCGCTCATCTGCAGCAGTCTCAAGAATCTCCGTATAACGGTCCATAAGGGGCGTCCATTCACCAACGCCTTGGCTGATGAAATCGACAGTTATCCATGGTATTCTGTAATGGGAACAGCGTTTGCTCCTAAGCACGCATCGATACATTTTTCATCGAGTGGATGCCGACCAGTGGATGTGGCAAACACTGTTGCCCATTGTATGGAGCGAATGTTTGGTGATCCTGATTTGCCCGTAGAGATAAAGAAGGAATCCCGGAAATCGTTATGAGTTTTAACCGTCCTTCCCAAATGAGAAGATCTGCAGTAATTTTGCTGAAAACCTGGTGGGGGGGGTAAAACAAAAGTTATGATAAAGTTAGATAAGCTCTATGCGGCGACCGACGACGGTCTGAATATAATAACCATGCATTATCCCGACGCAGCGGAATCCGCTAAGACCGGGAAGCCTTTCCGTATGCGCGGCGAGCGTACGCCGTCAGCGTATGTTAAGAAATTCAAGTCGAAACAGGGATATGAAGTGTGGAAACTCACTGACTTTGGAGATGAAGGTCACGCAAAGGCACCCATCGATATCCACATGGAGCAGAGTGGCTTAAATTTTGCGGAAGCAGTCATTGATCTGGCGGCTACTTTCGGAGTATCCGACGAACTGAACAAGTCAGTCAACCGACCCTTGATCACAAAGGAGGCAGCCGGGCCCGACATGAAAGAAGGGGAACTCTACTGGGAGATAGACCAGGAATTCACGAAGGATGAATGCGAGACTATGGGGCCTCGTGTCGATAAGGAGGATCTGATAGCCATGCACTGGTACAGGGCGAAGTATGTGGCGCGTGTTACCAAGGAACGTGAACTCATCTATAACTGGAGCAACGAGCATTATCCGATATTCATCCGGGAATGCTGGTTCAGAGACTCCGCCGGCAAACTTGACCGCTTCTACAAGATCTACAAGCCCAAGGAAGTGGAGAAGCAATTCCGCTTCAGTTACTATCCGCGCAACAAGAAGCCCCAGCAGTACACCAACGGACTCTTCGAGCTCGAGGCTGCATGGAAGCGCTACAACGAAGACCTGGAGAAGAGTTTCAATCAGGATCCGGCGAATGAGGGAAAGACATTCAAGCCGGAGAAATTTTCGGAAGCCATTATTTGTTCCGGCGAACGCGATTCGATGTGCGCCAAGGCACTCGGCTACTGGCCTCTCTGGTTCAACTCCGAGACCTACAAGGTCAGTGACAGGGAATATTCTCAGATCACCCGGATGGTTGATACAGTCTACAACATCCCGGACATCGACAGCACCGGACTGATTAAGGGCCGCGAGCTCGCCATGCGCTTCATCGATATCCACACGATCTGGCTCCCGGCGTCCCTGAGCGAGCGCAAAGATCATAGAGGTCGCCCCCGCAAGGATTTCCGCGACTGGTGCGAGATATACAGCGGCAAGGAGGATTTTAAAAAACTCATGACCGCCGCATCCCCTGCAAAGTTTTGGTCTGCCGGTCAGCCGAAGAAAGGTGAGGGCATAGTCAAATACAAACTCGATCCTGAATGCCTGATGGGATTCCTTCAGCTTAATGGTTTCTTTAGGCTGAAAGATGAACATTCTTCAGAAACGGTATTCGTTTACATCGAAGGCAACCGTGTGCGTGCTGTCAAACCCGCTGATATGCGTGCTTTCGTACATAGATGGGCAGTCGCTAATGGCCAACCGCGCGCATTGAGAAATGTAATTCTCACTTCCCCCTATTTCAGTGCCTTCAACCTTGAGATGATCGAAGAACTCAACCTTGACTTTTCCAAATGTACAGAAAAAAGCCAGATATTCCATTTCCGAAACACCACAATGGAGGTCACTGCAGGAGGAATCAAGAAAATTAATGCTATAAAAGAGCAGGTTTCATCTTATGTTTGGGAGGGTGATGTAGTGGACAGAAGCGTGAGTATATTGCCTGATATGTTTCGCATCCATCACCCCGAGGGTCATATTAAAAGCGAGGATTTCGATATTGAACTGCTCGATATCCGTTCTAACTTCTTCAGGTATCTCATCAATTCCTCCCGTATTTATTGGCGCAAGGAAATGGAGCAAAGGTTTGACGGATCTCAGGAAGAAGCCCGTAAAGCCTACTGCGAAGCCCACAGGTTTGACATTGCCGGCGAGGGGCTGACATCCGAGGAAATACAGGAACAAAAGCGAAATCTCATTAACAAGATTTTTACCATCGGCTATCTCCTGCATCGATACAAGGATGAAGCGCGTCCATGGGCCCCATTCCTAATGGATAATATCATCGGTCAAAACGACCAGTGCAACGGTGGCGCGGGTAAATCTTTTCTGTTTGTGGCCATGCGCAATCTCATAAATGGAGAAAAGATCAGCGGGCGACAGAAAGATCCATTAGGAAATAAGCACATATTTGAGCGTGTCGACAGGTTTACAGACTTCGTATATTTCGATGATTGTGCCGACAATTTCCCATTCAAGGAATTTTACGACACCATCAGTTCTGACATCGTAATCGACGCCAAGAATATAAAAAGCTACAGTCTTCCATTCAAGAATGCTCCAAAATTTGCATTCAACTCCAACTATGTGCCTCAGGAGTTTGACCCATCCACAGTAAGGCGAATGATCTTTGTGACTTTCTCCGACTACTATCATCAGAGCACTGACGACAACGACTATCTTGAGACGCGCACGATAGCAGACGACTTCGGGAAGACATTATTCCGGGAGAACTATACGGAAGCGGAATGGGATGCGGATTTAAATTTCCTCATGCAGTGCACCAAGTTCTATCTCTCTTTGTCCGACAGCCCCATCAAGATTGAGCCGGATATCACAAATATAAAATACCGCAAGTACAGGCACGACATGTCGGAAAACTTCCTCAATTGGGCAGAAGTCTACTTCTCTGAGGAAGGCGACAACCTTGACAGGCTAATCGTCAAGGAAGAAGCTTTCAACGCCTACAAATCGTTTTCCGGCGTTTCCAAGATCACCATGCAACGGTTTAAGAAGTCTCTCATTGGGTTTTGCTACACATGCGATTGGATTGCATCTTTCAATCCTGAAGACCTGCTCAACTCTTCAGGCAGAATACTCAAGAGGGTCAAATCATCAAGTGGTGCAATGGAACAAAAAGAAATGGTCTATCTCAGATCTGTCAAGGCAGAAAAGGCGAAGCTGCCGCTCAACGACTCCACCGAGAAGATGGGCGTTCCGGCTAATGGCTCGCTTGCTTCCGTCTTCGCCCCCGCGCCCCCTCCGGCTCCCGGGCAGGGCGACTACAACGATGTATTGTCACAGATGCTCGAAGACGAGCGCGACGCTTACGGACAATGACCGGAACAACAATTCAGATGTAAGAAAATTACTAAGATGTGAGAATATTTAAAATCATATGGTAAAATTTGCCATATATTCAAAAATTATCACTAACTTTGCTGAGTCAAAAGATATTTCCGGACAGCAATGGTTAAGATAGTGAAGAGATAAAAGAAATTTCCCAACGGAAATATTTTTTGACACCCGATGGGTGGCGTCGGGAGACGTCGCCCATCAATCTTTTTTATTAACCATTAAACCCATTGATTATGGAGAAACAAGAAAATCGCCTATCGATAGGCAAAGTCAACGGTGTTGAAATTTTCGCCGTTGAACTCGTGGATGGTTCGACAATTGTGCCTATCCGTCCCATCTGTGACGCTCTCGGAGTAAACGTTGGAGCGCAACTGGACAAGGCAAAAGCCCATCCTTTGTACTCACCAACCATACGGCTCAGCCGTACGGTTGGAGCAGACGGCAAGGATCGCGAAATGGTCTGCATAGAACTTGAATATGTATTCGGATGGATTCTGAGCATTCATCCGGATAACGTATCGAAGGATGCCCGCGAAATACTGATGCATTATCAGCGCGAATGTCATCATGCCCTGTTTATACACTTCATGAACAAGACACGCCGGCAGATCGAGAGCAACCGGGCCGAGAAGACAATCCTCGGAATCATAGACCGTCTGACGGAAGAAGAGAAGAATATAAAGACGCAGCTGAAGGAAGCGAAGGAAAATCTGTCAAAAATCCGGACAGACCGTCTCGATGACCAGCCATCGCTCTTCGACTGAAAAATTTCAGCAGAAAAATTTGCACAGCAAAAAACAAATTTGTAATTTTGCAGTGCCAAAATTTCCATCATAGTTCGTCTATGCCGTTGAGTCGCGGTTAAGGCTCGAACATATTCGGGCATTTTTTATGCCCTTACATAAACGGCTACGGCTGTCATATCCACGTGACTTTTTGCTCAACGGAGCGGACTGTTATGGAAGTTTTGGCGAACGGGATATGACAGCCGTTTTTCTGTCTAAACGCCAAAAACTTCTATAACAAAATGAACGAATTTGAAAAAAAGATCAATGCTCTGCGGATTCAGTTCCGCAACGAGCGTGTAAGCATCCAGATAGATGCCAACCGCACCATCGGCCGCCTTAATACCGCCATCGGCCAGGTAAAGACTCCCGAAGCCCGCGAGGCTCTCCGCGAAGAGAAACATCGCGTATACGAGGCCACCAGACAGGCTATGAAGGACAACCGCCTCTGCTACCGCCTGCAGCTCGATCTCCTCGAGGACCAGCATACCCGACATCTCGAGCGCCATCCGTCAAAAAGACGTATCAGATCCATTCTCGCCACTCTCTGCAGATCCGCAGAAGCCGACGGCATTGATTCCCTCTCCATCCTCATCGGCAAAAACCGAACCGCAAAGATATCTTTCGACTAAAAATTTTTTTATAAAATAATTGTTGAAAAATTTGGATATTAATATTAATATCATTAACTTTGTGTCGTTAATTAATCAGATAGCATAAATGAAATACAAAGAACTTCACAGAATCCTCCGAAAAGCAGGAATGATTGAACTGGATGAGCAGCGAGCGGGTCACCCGCTATGGCTAAATCCCAATACCGGCGAAAAGTTCACCACAAGCAATCACGGAACTCACGAAGTTGCCACCGGAACCCTGAAATCTATCCTTCGTTCGGCAGGCCTTGAGAAGTAAAAACAGAGAGGAGCTTCACCATCAGCTCCTCTCCCCTAAAATATAAAAGATATGAAAACAATAAGAGTATGTATAGAACGCGCTAAGGACGGTATGTATAGCGCTTATATGCCTGACAATAATAATCTCCCTTTCGGCGCGATCGGTGAAGGAAAGACAGCAAATGAGGCGCATGATGATTTTTTAGCCGTGATTGACGCTTTCCGTGTTGACTTCCCCGAAGAAGTGTCAAATCTTAGTTTTGCATTTTCCTATGATGTCCCATCCTTCCTGGCTTATTATGCAGGGAAATTATCACTAGCCGGATTATCGCGCGTCACAGGTGTGGCTCAGGGGCAACTTTCCCACTACATCACAGGCCACCGAAATCCTTCACCTCGCACGATTGAAAAAATAGATAAGGCATTTCATTCCTTTGCAACTGAATTGAGTCAAGTTCATTTTGTCTGATTAATTAACACCTTCTAGGATTTTGAATCTTGACTTTCACCCTCGTAGCGACGAGGGTGTTTTTTTGCACATTTTATCATTTTTTTTGCACATTCCAAAAATATTTCCTAATTTTGCAGTGCCAAATTAAAACACGATAGTTAGTCTATCCCGTTGAGTCGCGGTTAAGGCTCGGAAATTCTTCGGGCATTTTTTATGCCCATACATAAACGGCTTACGGCTGTCATATCCTTACATCTTTTGCTCTTCGGGGACAAATCGTGTTTTAGTTTGGCGACGGGATATGACAGCCGTTTTTCTGTCTAAATGCCAAACTAAAACACGTAAAATGAACGAATTTGAAAAAAAGATCAATGCTCTGCGGATTCAGTTCCGCAACG
>CAMWQF010000152.1 GCA_947176285.1 uncultured Porphyromonadaceae bacterium | reverse complement strand
TCCCTACATTGGGTTTTCTGTAGGTTCTGACAGGTATGCCTCTTCCGTCTCCGTCTTTATCAACTCCGATTACAGGCCAACCATCTTCATTCCAGACCATGGGTTCGAGATTAATGACACGTCCGTAGGGACCTTTATCCTGGAAATGAACGAACCAGTGTTCCTTGCCGTCGGGAGTATCCACCCAGGCTCCTTGGTGAGGACCATTGATGTCAGTATCCCCTTGCTCCATCACGTTGCGCTGTTCGTATGGTCCCCATGGATTTTTGCTGCGCATCACGACTTGCCAACCGGTGGAGACTCCTCCGGCAGGAGAGAAGATATAGTACCAAGGACCTCTTTTATACATTTTAGCACCCTCGATAGTCTCATTTTCAAGATGACCGTCGTAGATCACGCGGTCTACGCCAACTACTCCGGTAGCATCCGGTGTCATTTCGATCATGCCCAGTATACTCTTCACTCCGGCACGGCTTCCTGCATATCCATGTGCAATATATGCCCTTCCATCTTCATCCCAGAAAGGACATGGGTCAATGACTCCGACTGCGGGATAAATCAAACGTAGGGGACTCCATGGTCCCTTAGGGTCTGTGGCTTCGGCAACATAGATTCCTCGATCAGGATCGCCATACATCACATAGTATTTACCATTATGGTAGCGTATTGCCGGAGCCCAGACGCCATTGCCATGGCTTACTCCGTCGAATTCAGGGGCAGGATATTTATCGGCTACGGCTCCAACAATTGTCCAGTTCACTAGGTCGTTAGAATGTAGTATCTGAAGAGCAGGAAGGTTTGCAAAACTTGATGAAGTCATGTAATAGTCATCCCCAACTCGCACCACATCCGGATCAGAATAGTCTGCGTTGATGATAGGGTTCTGATATTTGCCGTTGCCTAAATCGGAAACGTATGCTTTCGAAACGTCGGCATATGCGCTGGAAGTGACAAGGCTTCCTGCAACAATAGCCATGAGTAAGAAATAATTTTTTTTCATTTGTTATTATAGGTTTTTAGGTTATTCCCAGTTAATATTCAAATCGCGTATCAGGGTTGAGGAAGGTCCGGTCGATCCGGTATGTTGAATGCAAAAACCGGTAAGAGTGCTTTCTTTAACCGGAGCGGAAAGTGTAACGCTCTCAAGCACATCATCACAGCATTTATTGCCGTCTGCAGCATCTGTATAAGCGCTTGCTTTCAGTATGCCGTCGATAATGCCGACATTGATATGGCATGGGGTTCGGAAACAGTTGCTCACTATTTTATCTGAAATTACAGATGTGTGTCCATTTTCATATTTAATGAGTGAAAAAGTCACAGCGCGGTCATGGTCAGGAGTTCGTTCGATTCTTAAGGCATATCCATTAAGATCTATAGGATCAAACTTCACGCAAATATCCATATATTGGCAAGTTGCACTGCCGAATCCTTGTCCACCGCTTTTTGCTGGTTCTGCGATAAGGTTTGCCGTCATGTTGTGGCAGATGTCACGAGCCGGAATGTAACTCATTCTTGCTCCCTTTTCGCTTTGCACTATTCCTGTCCCGGTAGACGCATCAAAGCCTTTGCCATAATACCATCCGGCACCCTCAGAAGCACTCCATTCAGCAGCGGAAGTGTCAAGTGGTTTATATATGTCAAAACTCCAGGCTCCAATCTGCCCTGCTTCTCTTTTGTCGATGGGAACATCGCTAAAGTCTGTCGTCAAGTTTGATTCAGGAAGTTCTTTAATATACGAAAGTTCAGATATAGGATATGGTTGGGTATGCACCATGGTTCCGTAAACAGAATCTTTATATTTGGGAAATATCATGGCTATTATCTCATTTCCCAAGTCTCCTGCCTTCGGATAATAGATATCACCGGATCCTCCTTCACCCTTTTGTAGAAGGACTACACTATTATTGTTTCCGTCTCTGACAATTCTTCCCCACATAATAGAACTGTCATCTATTCCTTTCCCTGATAGGGTATATTTTAGTATTAATCCCCCTTTTGCTTCATCATAATATATCTTTGGGGAGCGTTTAATAACGGGTGCTTTGCGTAAATTTGCCCCTATTCTGAGTGTTTGTCTTGCGGTAAGACCGTCAGGAGTGGAAATTTTTATTATAGTTTCCTTATCCTCAGGAAAAGTATTATCCGACACATAAATAGTATGGGATTGCACTCCGGATGGAAATCCACCCCAAAGCAGTGGCTGGGAAATAATGGTTGCAGTGTCGTTTTCTGCCCTCAGATTCGTTTTGTCAGATTTCAGACGCAATGCAATAGGTATGCCGGTTAGTTTTTTCCCGGTTTTTGATTCTATATCGGCAATGACCTGATTCATACCCATTGGATCCCATCCATCATCCCCATTGATAAGATTAGGAATGTTGTAAATGGTTTTTCCATCCCGATAGATTGCATAAGCATCTTTCAGTGGAGACTCATCCAATGATAGTCCAAGTTCCTGCCTGTCTGAATCAATAATGTATGGTTTTCCATTCAAGGAGATGTTATATTGACGGGATATTACGTCGGAATGGTCTCGAGTCCATTTTATTTCAATCGGATTATCGCTATGGAATCTGGTGTCTATTGCCGTAACCATTCCGGGAACTTTTGTGAAGTATTGAGTGCCGGTCCCCTTGCATATGATATCACAGTTAAGGAATACGGCGCCTGTTTCGGCAGTAGAATAGAAAGGTTTACTACTGAAGAATGTAAAATTGCAATCAAGATAAATTGCAGATCCCGACAGAGCATCATCTGTGCATTCAAAATAGCATTTATCATACAGGCTCCTTCTGGCTCCGACAAAAGGGCATAGGTTGAGTCTGCTTAAGAAGCGGCAGTTTTGGGCAAACAGATGGTCTGTGTTCTCACATATGCCAATTTGGGCTTGCACTATGGCATCTTTACGTTTCTTGTGGTTATATTCCGTTTTCCTTGGATAAATGATGTCGATGTTGCAATAGTTTCCAAAAGTCAAGTTTTTTATCTGCAAACTTTTACCTGCAAAATGAAACATTGTGTAGTTGCCGATGGCTCCTTGAGTTTGTCCACGATTGACAGCAAACACCACATCTTCCGGATTGTCAGTCAATCCTATAATATTCAATGATTCACATTTAATCTTTACAGCATAAGGAGTGCCATCTTTGTCAATCCTCACCTCCGGATCATCCGGATCGTCGAGCCAATACACGGAAGGAGCCACTAAGAGAGTTGCATCTTTCCCTATTTCATTAATTTTTGCAAATGCTTCAATGGGGTTTCTGAAAGCATTCCCAACATTATAAATGTTTTCTGCATCAAGAAGCAAAGTGTTGTCAGACAATTCGTAAGATTCGCCATTATATTCAATGGTATCTTCGGCTATTGATGGAAAAGCAACTATTGCCGCAAGGCAAAAAAAGAGTAAACGCCGCATGTTTTATTCACACTATGTATTGTATTGGAGAATCGCTAATAGAACTCACATTTAATTTAGCGTCGGGAACATACTTATTGAGCAGTGCTTTTGTCAAAATGATTTGTCCTTCATCCATTTTAGGACCTAAAGTCACTTCAATATTCTTAAGTTTTTCCGGTTTTATAGGCACATCAATAAAAGTAACCTTATTAGGCATCACCATGCGGATAAGATTAATGAATTCGTTGTGTGACACAACTGCATCAGTGGAAGTGTATGGAACAGCATAGATGACAAACCTGCTTTCATCTTGAAAAGACCATTTATCTTTACGAATGACTCCTATGTATTTTCGCATCAGTTCCTCGTCAATTTCGAGGTATGTTTTCACTCTGCCAATATTCTTTTCAAATTCAGAGTATTCTTCATCAGAGAAATACATCACTTTATTATAGCAAATGTCTGTTGATAGGGGTCGATATATGCGAATGGGGTTTAGAGTGATGGAAAGCGTTCCTGAAGAATCCTTGCTCAATGATTTGTGATGACGGGGACGAGCCGGAGCACTGAACGCTATTGACTGTTTTTCCCAATCGATGAAATCCTTGTCAATTCCGATTCTAACACCTTTGCCACCGGTGTAAAAATTCCATTGCGGCACATTTTCTATCGGATTTTCGGTCCAGCATGATACATATGTATAAGGACTCCAGTCAAGTTGATTCACGAGGAAGGTCTTTTCACAAGGATCTTCCATCATGTCTAGTCGATTGAAGCGTATGGTCTTGTGCTTAAGAATGAGCGCAAGGTTTTCAATAGATGTATAATGATAGATTTTCATAAATGCTCTGTATTCGAATTGTTAAGGTTAGCTCAAATTCGATTCAAAGTTATGAAAAAAAACTCAGATACGCAAAATTTGGAGACTTATTTTGAAAAATTGAAGTCGTATCGTTCTCCGGGCGATGCGAAGCAGCCCGAAATCCCTTGCGATCTTGCAAAAACCGAGTCGCGAAGCAATTGATCATCGATAATTGAAAAAATCTCTGCCCCTCTGTTCCCTGCCATTGAACTTTGTCGATTTTATCCGACATTGCCCGGAGGGCAATTAATCTTGCGAATCATTGCCCGGAGGGCAATAATCTTGCTAATCATTGCCCGGAGGGCAATTAATCATGCTAATCATTGCCCTGAGGGCAATTAATCATGCTAATCATTGCCCGGAGGGCAATTAATCTTGCTAATCATTGCCCGGAGGGCAATTAATCTTGTTAATCATTGCCCGGAGGGCAATTAATCTTGTTAACCCACGGTGTCAACCGTGGGAGAATCCAATCTCCCCCCATCTCTACCCCGGAGGGGTAGCACTTTGCCTATTTGAGATAACCCCCGTGTCTTCCATAAGTTATTTTCACTTTAAGAAGGCGCGACAGAACTCTGGTGACTCTGCGTGATAATTATAGATCATGCGAAAGTAGAGTCAATTAACCAATAAAATTTTTTGTGTCTACTTTTCGTGGGGCAGTACAAATTGTTTGGATTTTTACAAAAAATGGCGATTTAATTGTTTTGGAAAATAAAAATTTGTATCTTTGCATTCTGAAAAGTAATTGATAACATGTGATTTATATATAAATACATGCGAATCTAATCTTAAGATATAGATATGAATAATTTTGTGTTTTTCCCAGCCACGAAATATGTCTTCGGGAGGGGAGTGGAGAATAAGGTTGCTGAGCAACTTGAGGCTTTCGATATGAAGAAGCCTTTGATAGTATATGGTAAAGGTTCAGTGATCCGGTCCGGGCTTCTTGACCGAGTGAAGGAGAGCCTTGAAGTTGCAGGGATTCCGTATGCTGAATTAGGAGGTGTACAGCCTAATCCGGTAGACTCCAAGGTATATGAGGGGATTGAAATTGCTAAGAAAGAAGGTATTGATTCTGTGCTTGCAGTAGGAGGTGGCAGTTCTATCGACACTGCGAAGGCGATCGCCGCAGCAATGCCATATGATGGAGACTTCTGGGATTTCTATTGTGGAAAAGCAAAGGTGACAAAAGCACTTCCTGTCGGTGTAGTCCTTACAATTCCAGCCGCGGGTAGCGAAGGATCCGGCAACACTGTCATAACTAAACTTGACGGACTCCATAAACTTGGAATGGGAAGCGATGTGCTTCGTCCTAAATTCGCCTTGATGAATTCTGAACTGACTTTTACACTTCCTCCATACCAAACAGCGGCAGGAATCACCGACATGATGGCACACATCATGGAGCGCTATTTCTCAAATACTCCAAATGTTGAGATAACGGATAGGGTAGCGGAAGGAGTGCTGAAAGCAATCATAACAGAAGCACCGAAAGTGATAGCAAATCCTGAAGACTATGATGCACGGGCCAACATAATGTGGAGTGGAACGCTTGCACATAATGGTGTCTGCAGCGGTGGAAGAGAGGAAGACTGGGCAACTCATGGACTTGAGCATGAACTGAGTGCAGTGTATGACGTGACGCATGGTGCCGGTCTTGCGGTGATGTTCCCTGCGTGGATGACCTATGCCATGGAAGAAAATCCTTCAAAGATAGCGCAGTTTGCCCGAAGAGTATTTGATATAAATGAGGAGGATGACAAGAAAGCCGCCTCCATGGGAATTGAAGCATTAAAGAAATTCCTTTCTTCGATTGGTATGCCGGTCAATATGAAGGAACTCGGGATTGAAAATCCTGATGTAAAACTATTGGCTAAGAAAGTCACTGAAAATAAAGGTGAAATCTTCGGCAACTACATCAAGATAGACAAAAACACAGCAGAAAAAATCTATAGAATAGCCGCTGAATCGTAACCCCTTAAATCAATGCGTGATACTATTCGGCTTCCGGAAGTATCACGCAAAGATTTGCAATTCCTTAGCGCGGGGACTGCGCCAAAATTTCCCGAGTCAAGCAACGTAGTGAGCATGCTCCGCATGCGTCCCGCATAGTCAAAAGTAAATCTGCAATGCACGCGATGCGAAGCAGCCCTTAATATTTGTTAACCCCGAGCGGAAACTCAATGCTAGTAAAATAAGCCTAGATCAGACATTGCCCGGAGGGCAATAATCTTGTTAACCCCGAGCGGAAACTCAATGCTAGTAAAATAAGCCTAGACCCGACATTGCCCGGAGGGCAATAATCTTGTTAACCCCGAGCTTTCGCTCGGGGAATGGCTAACGAGCTCCCATTTTCTACCCTGGAAGGGTAGCACTTTACAGAGAGGGTCGACAGAAGTGAAATGCGGGACCGCCTGGAAGTAACGTCTTGCCCCGAAATCATACTCATTGAGTTCGTTGGCTGTAAGCAGTTCCTTACCTCCGAACTTGTAGGGCTGGCCTGAAGTCGGCTTGGTGCCGAGGTCGGCAATATTTATGCTCCCGCCATCTGCAAACGAAATCCGGACCGGGTTGCCCGCATAGTTGTAATTGATACC
>CAMWQF010000151.1 GCA_947176285.1 uncultured Porphyromonadaceae bacterium | reverse complement strand
AGATATGGCATCTGCATATGCTGCCGCTGACTTAGTGGTGTCAAGAGCCGGTGCAGGATCTATAAGCGAACTCGAACTGCTTGGAAAGCCTTCAATCCTTGTGCCAAGCCCTAACGTGGCTGAAGACCACCAGACAAAAAATGCTCGTGCTCTATCCGACCGCGGTGCGGCTGTGCTGGTCACCGATGCCGAGGCAAGGGAAAAACTTGTGGAAGAAATAATCAAACTTATCCATGACAAAGAGGAACTTAAAAAAATGAGCTCAGAAATCAAGAATCTTGCGCTCCCGGATTCTGATGAAAAAATTGTAGATGAAATTGTCAAAATACTGCAATGAAAATTCCCAACAACATATATTTCGTAGGTGCCGGAGGAATCGGCATGGCAAATCTCGTGAGGTATTTCCTTTCTAAAGGATGCCGTATAGCCGGATATGACCGTACATCAACTCATCTCACAGACGCCCTGAGAGAAGAGGGTGCTGAAATAGTATTTGAAGATGATCCTGCTCTTATTCCGGAGGAGATGACAGATAAGGAAAATACGCTCGTGGTCTATACCCCGGCTGTTGGGGATGACAATAAGATTCTAAGCAGATTTCGTGAACTCGGATTCTCGCCGGTGAAACGCGCTGCAGTGTTAGGGCTTATCACAGCCGACACCGACGGCATCTGCATATCCGGCTCGCATGGAAAGACCACAACATCTTCCATGACTGCATGGATTCTTGAGCAGACCCCCGGCGGGTGCAACGCTTTCCTCGGTGGAATATTACGAAACACCGGAAGCAACCTCATGATCTCTCGTGGCAGCAATTACTCGGTGATAGAAGCCGACGAATACGACCGTTCTTTCCATCAGCTTCATCCTTGGCTTGCCGTAGTGACTTCTACCGACCCCGACCATCTTGACATCTACGGAGATGAAGCCGGCTACTTGGAAGGATTTGCCCACTTCACTAGCCTTATACGCCCGGGCGGATTCCTGATAATGCATACCGGCTTGAAACTTATTCCGCGAGCAGGGAAAGACGTAAAAGTAGAGACATATAGCGGCCACAACTGCAGCGAAAGAGGAGACTGGTATGCCGACAACGTTCGTTGGGGTATCGGTAAACTTACTATCGATATCCATGGTCCCGAAACTCAAATTTGCGACGTGAGCCTTGGTGTGCCGGTTGAAATCAACATCGACAACTCAGTGGCTGCCGCTGCCGCTGCTTGGCATGCAGGGGCTTCGCCGGAGGAAATCAAGAAGGGTCTCGAAACATTCAAAGGAGCAGAACGCAGATTTCATATTTGGCTCGATGAAGTGGCTGATGGCAAAACCACCGTTATCGATGACTATGCGCATTCCCCTGCCGAGGTAAAGGCTTCGATTGAATCAGTGAGAAAATTATATCCCGGAAAAAACATTTCCGTGATATTCCAGCCTCACCTCTATACACGCACCCGCGATTTCGCTCCGGAATTTGCGGAGGCTCTCTCTGCTGCCGACAGGGTCATCATGACTGAAATATATCCGGCAAGGGAAAAACCGATCGATGGTGTCGATTCTCAGATGGTGCTAAAAGACGTAAAAAGTAAAAATAAAGAATTTTGCGAGCGAAAAAATTTGCTTAATTTGATAAAAAGTAGTAACTTTGAAGTGCTTATGACTCTTGGAGCGGCAGATCTCAATGTTCTGTTGCCCGACATTTGCCGTATAGTTGCCATAAACAATTAATCTACAGATAGTTACAAAGAGGGATAGAGATTCATTGGAATATGTGGAAGACTGTTGTAAAATATGTCTTGTGTGTGCTGCTGTTAGGCTACGTGGCATTTGCATTCGCTTTCGTTAATGATGAGAATGCAAAACGCGTATGCCCGGGCATAGATCTGCGTATTGAAGGAAACACGCTTCCGGATAGCGTAGTGCTTCAGGGGGTCAACTCTCAGCTTGCCAAATATAAATATAAGTTGAAAGGGGAGTCTTTGGGCAATATCAATCTCAGAAAACTCGAGAACTACTTAAGCAATTTCTCAAATTTTGAATCCGTAGAATGCTCTTTTAATCCTGACAGCCGTCTCCGCATCACTGTCGTTCCCATAAAGGCAGAAGTGAGGGTGTTCAACGACAAGGGGGAAAGTTTCTACATCAATCGATATGGCAAAAGAATTAAGGCGGACGCTGAGTTTTTTGTTGATGTTCCCGTATTGATTGCACCGAAACAATATGACGCGCTAATTCCTGCGGCTCTATCGGTGATAAGATCCACAAGCAACGATCCCGATTTAGGACCGTTGGTGGCGGCTTATAAGATCGACGGACCAAACGACCTGATAATCATTCCGAGGCTACAGGGACACGTGGTGAATTTTGGCGACACCACGAGAATCGACGAAAAGAAAGCCTCCATCCTTACTGCTTATAGAAAAATTCTTCCATCAAAAGGATGGAACACTTACGACACTATATCTGTGAAATTCAAGCATCAAATAGTGGCTACGAGACGCAACAAGGCGATCTCTAACCATGGGGCGCTTGAAGATGACGGGATAGATCTTGAGGAAGCCACCCTTCCCGAAGTGGCAAATATCAACACGCAAAACTCCGTAGGAGATAACGGATAATTATATATGGCTACAGACAAATACATAGCAGCACTCGAAATCAGCAGCTCGAAGGTGATCGGATCTGTCGGCATTGTCGGCAAGAGCGGTCAGCTTGAGATCATTGCTGTGGAACAGGAAAAGAGTGCAGATTCCGTAAGATATGGTCAGATTCAGAATATTGAAGAGACCTCCAATCTTATCAATTATGTGATGGACAGGATCGAAAGGCGTCCAAATATTGCACCCAGGGAAATAACCGGGGTCTATGTCGGGCTATCCGGACGGTCGTTCAGAAGCATTCCCATCGACGTCTCGATGGCACTCCCCGATGATACGGAAATCACTGATTCTATCATCGCCCGTCTGAAAGCCAACGCACTTGAAGCCGATATCGACAGTTCTTTGGAGATTGTCGATGCCGTGCCACGCATCTTCTGCGTCGGAAAGACTGAAACTCACCGGCCCAAAGGAATGATGGGCAATCAAATATCTGCCACCTACGACCTAATCGTAGGTCGACCCGCAATTCAGAATAATCTCAAGAGAGTTCTTACCGACCGCCTTGGACTTGAAATTAAGGGTATCGTTGTCACCCCTCTTGCCACCGGACAAATTGCACTCAATGAGCATGAGAAGAAACTGGGCTGTATGCTTGTAGACATTGGGGCTGAGACCACCACAGTGACTATCTACACGCGTGGTAATCTCGTATATTATGCCACATTGCCCTTTGGCGGAAGAAATATCACTCGCGACCTCATGGCTCTCAACGAACTTGAGAATAAGGCTGAGGAACTCAAGATCAACTTCGGCAATGCTATTGCTCCCAACACCCTTTCTCAAGAAAAGGTCGGACGACACAAACAAAGCGACATTTCCAACTATGTTGTGGCAAGGGCTGAGGAAATAGTAGCCAACATCGTTGAGCAAATCAATTATGCAAAGCTCACAGAAAAAGATATTCCGGAAGGAATCGTGCTTTGTGGCGGTGGTGCACGTCTCAATGGAATGGTGGAACTGATCGGAAAATTCACCGGACTGAAAGTAAGGATGGCTACTTTGCCATCATTCATAAAGATGAGCGACATCAATGGACAGAATATGGAAAGCCTGCAAATGGCGGCAATTATGTATGCCGGAACTGAAAGTGCCGACGATGATTGTCTGCAACTTCCTCCCGCTCAAGAGCCTGAACCTCAGGTTGAGACTGTAACCGAAGAAAAGACCGCTCCCAGAGAAACAAAAACGACCCCCGATGAGCAGAAACCCGGTTTCTTCGGCCGTCTGGGAAACAAGATGGTGAAATGGTTCACACCTATTGGTGATGACGACGAAGGCGAAGAACTATCATAAGGAGACACCTCTACTACCTCAAAATAATTCATATGGAAGATTTTTTCAACAACATACCAAGTACAACCGAGTTTCTTGACGATGCCACTTCTGCTATCATAAAAGTGATAGGTGTCGGAGGTGGTGGCGATAATGCCGTCAACTACATGTATCGCCAAAACATTCCGAATGTAAACTTCGTCGTGTGCAACACCGACGAGCAGGCGCTGAAAATGTCGCCTGTTCCAAATCAGCTGATCCTCGGATGGGACGTCACCCGTGGTAGGGGTGCAGGCAACGACCCCGGCACCGGACGAGATTGTGCTGAGGCATCAAAAGAAGATATTCGTGCCCTTTTTGACCACAACACTGAGATGGTTTTCATCACTGCCGGTATGGGTGGTGGCACCGGAACCGGTGCTGCTCCGGTTGTGGCAAGAATTGCCAAGGAGGAGAATAAACTCACTATCGGCATCGTTACTATTCCTTTCCTTTTCGAAGGAAAGAAAAAGATAATGAAGGCTATTGAGGGCGCTAAGGAGATGCAAAAGCATGTAGATGCACTGTTGGTGATCAATAATGAGAACCTGATTGAGATTTATCCCGACCTCAACTTCTTCAATGCTTTTGAAAAGGCTGATGACACGCTTGCAAATGCTGCCCGCTCCATTTCTGAGATCATCAGTGAGGAATGCTACATCAACGTTGACTTTGAAGACGTAAAAACCACTCTCAAAGACTCTAAGACTGCTATCATAGCAACTGCTTTTGGTGAGGGTGAAAATCGCATCTCAAGCGCTATCCGCAATGCTCTCCACTCACCGCTGATGAAGAAACACGATGTCAACACTTCGCAGCGTCTTCTTCTCAAATTCTCATGCAACCGCAACAGCGAACGCCCGATTACGACACAGGAGATGAAAGAAATCCACGCTTTCACTTCCAAACTCCCTGCATCTATAGATGTAAAATGGGGTATTGCTGATGTGCCGGAACTTGGCGACAAACTAAAAGTGACTATACTGGCTTCCGGATTCGACCTTACTCTTGTCGACGGTCAGCGCGTTGACGGGGGTGCAGACACTGCCGGAAATATCGACAACGTCGTCATTTTCGGAGATGGACATGGTGACTCTGCTGCTAAAGCCGAGCGAGAGATGGAAGAAGATAAGGTCATCGCTGAAATTTATGGTGCCAATAAACTGAAACAGCAAATTCAGGATGCCAACCGGGCTAAATATGCAGTCCTTGAACCCTCTCAGTATGACAATCACGAAGTGGTGGCTCTCATAGAAAGAACCCCCACTTTCAACCGTGATGCCTACGTGCTCGATGAAATCAAGAAAATAGCCGACGGAAGAGACAATCCAATGGCGACTGCTCCGAAAAGACAAAGCCAACAAGATAAGGATAATACAGACAATAATGTCATAAGTTTTTCATAAGTTTTTTATAAGATGAATTCTCAATCCACAGATACTCTGGAAAATACAGAGAATTTCCAGATGGTGGCTAAGACCTTTCAAGGCCTTGAGGAAGTGTTGCGCGACGAGCTGATAGAACTCGGCGCTGAAAATGTAGAAGTCGGCAATCGTATGGTCCGGTTTGAAGGTGACCTTGCTTTGATGTATAAAGCAAATATCTGCTGCCGCACGGCACTGAGAATACTGAAACCGATAGTGAAGTTCACGGCTTCAAATCCTGATGAGCTCTACGATGCTGTGCGCGAGATAGATTGGGAAAAATACATGAGTTCAGACTCCACGTTCTCAATCGACTCCACCGTGTCAAGCGCAGACTTCACACATTCTAAATTCGTAACATACAGGGTTAAAGACGGTATCGTCGACCATTTCAACGACATCTGCGGTAAGCGTCCATCTATTCGCTTGCAAGGTGCCGACATACAGTTAAATGTACATATTTCAGAAAATCGCGTCACTATCTCTCTTGACTCAAGCGGTGAGCCTCTCTCTAAGCGTGGCTATAAAGTAGAAAATACAGAAGCTCCTATCAATGAAGTGCTTGCTGCTGGCATAATAATGCTCTCAGGCTGGAAAGGTGACTGTGATTTTGCCGACCCCATGTGCGGATCCGGAACATTCCTCACTGAGGCTGCCCTTATTGCTGCCAATATCAACCCCGGAATCTACAGAGAGAAATTTGCTTTTGAGACTTGGGAAGACTTTGATCCTGAATTATTCGAAGAGATCTACAACGACGACAGCGGGGAGCGCGAGTTCGCTTATAAGATTTATGGAGGCGACATTGATCCGGAGGCTGTCAAGATAGCCAGGAAGAATGTGAAGAGCGCCAAAGTGGAGAATATGGTGGAGATCAGTTGCCGAAGCATTGAAGATTGGACCGACAATGCCCCGGAAGGAGTGCTTGTGACAAATCCTCCATACGGACAACGCATAAATCCGACCAATATGACTGCCCAGGCTCTATACAAGACAATCGGAACATGCTTGAAAAAGAACTTCGAAGGTTGGAACGCTTGGATCATCGGTCTGGAAGATGGCTTTATGAAAGATATAGGTCTTAAGCCATCTGTAAAATATCCCTTGCTCAACGGTGGGCTTGAATGCACCCTCAATGAATATGTCATGTTTAGCGGAGGCTATAATGATTTCCGGGCAGATGGGGGAGTAGTGAAGCATTCCGCCAACAAGACCGATGCTCCCAAAGTGCGCCGTATGACTGACAAGGAATGGGAAGACGATGCGAAGCGCTATGATGGCAAGAGCCGCAAAAAAGACTCCGGCAAAGGGGATCGCCAACGCCGAAACGGAAATGAGAAACAGCGCATGTATGGCGACGAAGCACCTCGCAGATTCAACGACGACAAGCCGCGCAGATTCAACGACGAGAAACCGCGCAGGTTCAATGACGACAAGCCACGCAGATTCATCGATGACAAGCCACGCAGATTCAGCGATGATAAGC
>CAMWQF010000150.1 GCA_947176285.1 uncultured Porphyromonadaceae bacterium | reverse complement strand
GTTTTATTCATGGCATAAATGATAAAAAATTAAAGCATTTTTTTAGGATTCACTTCAATTCCGACTATATAATAATGGGGAATATATTTTAGAATCTTGGAAGACATGTCAGGATCTATCTCATTCTCTCCGCAGAATCTGTGAATTCCAAAATCTTTGTCATACCACATTGAGCCAAACAAAACGAGGGGAAGGAATTTACCGGTTGTGATTTCACCAGTCTTAAATGGTCTGGCCAAATACTGAAAGTATTTATTGCCGTTGACACTGTCGTTATTCTCGTATTGCGGAAACATTTTCAAACGAGGGCTGCTCGATGCCATGTTCTCAACTTCTATCAAAATCGGCCTGATTGAGTCATTGACAACCGGTGTAAAACCGACCATAATCTTTTCACCCATTGAATATATACCTCTATTGGGATCAGCCATCTCTTCCGGTTTTATGTTTTTCTGGACATCATCGGGAAATTCACTGAGAAGAGTCATATTTTTGAAAGTTAGATAACCTCCTAAAATATCATCTTTTATCTCTTGCCCATCCTTATATTCCTTGATTTTAAAAGATATATAGTATTGGGCATCAGTCAGCGATGAGATGTCGAAAGAGAATGCTTCGTATCCGCTGCTGTTTAGTAAGGTGATGTAGTCATCCGCAGATGGTTTGATCTGTTTTAATACTTTAGCATTGTCGCTTTGGCCGAACAATGACATGCATCCGCACATGCAGATTGTAAGTAGATAAAGAATCCTTTTTTTCATATTTTATTGTTTTAGATTTCGATGCAAAGTTAATCCAAAATTTTTATAAAAACGTTTACATATGTTGATAATTAAAGATACTGACCAAAATCAGTTCCGGAAAGATCACTCCCGAAAAATTTGTCTATATAGATAGACGTAGGTATATCAAAAAAGATTCATTTTTCATGAGAATTTTTATAAATCTTCATGAATATGGCGAATCAACTCATACCGCATAACTATGGATTATTCTCGTGCTGATGAGAAATAATTTTTGATAATAAAATTCTTTTTATTATTTTTGTAATTCGAAAAAAAACAGATATAATATGCCTACTTTATTTTATCTTTTCGGCTATAGATTCTTCTTTTGGTCGAATGAGCACGATCCAGTACATATTCACGTAAGTAAGGGCGACGCTGACGCCAAGTATAATATTTACGGACCGGAATTAGTCTATAATCATGGTTTCAAAAAGAATGAGTTGCGAATGATTGAATCCATCATCGAAGAGAATCAGGAAGTGATAGAGCAACGTTGGAAAGAGAATTTCGGGAAAATACTAAATAAATGAGAGAAAACATGAATAAAACGGATATACACAGAATTTGGATTGACGACAAGGCCATATGGATAGAGACAACAGATGGACGTTTAGGCTGTGAATATTTAGCGTCTTATTCTCGACTTAATAATGCCTGCCATGAGGACCTTGAAGACTTCACCTTATCCTATTATGGCATTCATTGGCCCAAATTAGACGAGGATCTTTCTTTTGATGGATTCTTCGCAAAGTCGGGTATGAGAGTATAAAATCAGAAGATGTTGGAGGAGAGGTTTTGGAGGGATTTTCCGGGGCCGGTGGTGTAGGGATCCATGGATTTCAAGGCTTTATTCAGAGGAGACTGCTGATGGTTGGCAAGGTCGATCTGGTGCTGTATGAAATCCCAGGAAATGCCGGTAGCACGCATTAAGTCGCGCAACTCACCCATCGTCTGACGGGCATTTTGGAAAAGTTCTATTGACATGTAGCCATCTTTCAGTTCTGGATTTTTAATTTTCATTGTATTCATTGTTTTATTTGTTTTCATTGTTGGGGTACAAAGATAATAGAAAATACTGCCTAACTCAGGCAGTCTTAATTTAAATAATGTTAAGGTCTCTTTTTGCTTAGTTTGACACAGTGGACGCGTACGGAGAACGCTAGCTACTCTTTTTGACGCGGCATTGCAGAGTAGTTAGCATGCTCCGTGCGCGTCATCGCGCGTCTAATAAAAGTCTAATAAGTAAAAATCGGATACATATTGCTATGCATCCGATTTTATTGTTTAATAGTGTAAATTATCTTATCACTGTCTTCACCGCAGCATTACCCTGACGGATGATGTAGACACCCTTGGCAAGCCCTTCGGTAGAATCCGACACATTGAGGCCGTTCATATCGTAGACTTCATACGGAAGTGAGTAGTCGATTGAATTGTCGTTGCGATCGAATACAGTTTCAACTCCATTAATTCCTGTGTCTTTGACTAGGATCTCAGCTATGGGACCGCCGTAGTAGAGCGTCTCGGCGATGATGGTGCATGCACTGTCGATGTCGTCCTCACCCTGAGCGCGTGTCAACACCTCTTCAAGGTCGGCATGGAGCGTCACTAGACCGTTGGCGTCAACGGTCGCAATTTCCGGATTGGTGGAGCGCCAGAAGACATACGGCAGAGTGGCGTTTTCCGGCAATACAGTAGCCTTGAGTTGGAATGTATCGCCGGCGTTGCCCGAAATCTTATCCGCACCCTCTATCTTGACCTCCTCAGCGTCGATCATCACGTAACTTTTGAAGCGGCTCCAGGAGTTGTTGTCGTAGAAATACTTGGCGTCCTCTCCCTGAAGGTAAAGTTTGCCACTATAAGTGCTGAAGGAGTTGTCACTGCAGGACGGAGGATAAGGTGCCGTGATGAATACAGTGTTGGCCTTGCATCCGTAGAATGCCTTTTCTCCTATTCTCGACACATTGTGGCCCATAATGATCGACGAGAGGTTGTGGTCGTCGGCGAAAGCCGAATTTTCAATACTCTTGACAGAAGGAGGTAAGATAATCTCTTCAAGAGCAGTGCAGCCGCTAAAAGCAAAATAGTAGATGTCAGTGACGGAATTCGGTATCACTACCGATTTCAGGCTGCTACAACCTTCAAAAGAGGATCTGGCGATGAATGTGACGGAATTCGGTATCACCACCGATTCCAAACTGCGGCAATCCTTGAAAGCGGAATTTCTGATATCCCCGACGGATTCAGATATCACCACCGATGCCAGGCTGCTGCATCCTTCAAAAGCGGAATAGCCAATGTAAGTGACGGAGTTCGGTATCACCACCGATGCCAGGCTGCTGCAATCCTTGAAGGTGGAATCGTAGATTTCACTGATGGACTCAGGTATAACCACTGATGTCAGTCGGCTGCAACCTTCGAAAGCGGAACTGCTAATCTCCTTGACGGATTCAGGTATAGAGTATTCTCCTTCAAGATCATAAGGCACAAAAAGTAACTCACTCTTCTCATTATACCATATCCAGCCATCCTCAATAATGGCTAAATAAGGATATCCAATTGCAATTCCATTTTCGAATGGATTCCGCACAGATTTCGGATAAGCCGATTTTATAAGACCGCTGCAGCCAGAGAAAGCCGAACTGCCAATTGACTTGACAGAAATCGGGATTATTACCGAGGTCAGTCCGCAGCAGCCTTCAAAAGCAGAACTGCCGATTACAGTGACTGATTCACCAATCTTCAATGATGTCAAGCCGCTGCAGCCTTCAAAAGCAGAACTGCCGATTACAGTGACGGTGTTCGGTATCACCATTGATGTCAGGCTGCTGCAACCCTTGAAGGTGGAATCGTAGATTCCACTGATGGACTCAGGTATCACCACTGTTGTCAGGCTGCTACAACCCTCGAAAGATGATTCGCCGATGACATTGAGGGATTCAGGCATCACCAGCGAGGTCAGGCTGCTGCAACCCGAGAAAGCATCCTCTCCGATTGTCTGGACTGCGTTGCCGAAAACTACCGAAGTTAGTTTATTGCATCCATAAAAAGAATATGAAGGAATTCTTGTCACATTGTCACCGATGACAAGTGTCTCAATCGAACTAGGGAATAGTGGTACATCTGATGATCCATCTGACTCGCAATTCACTGCATTGAAAGTCAGGGAGGCGATATTACAGCCTTCAAAAGCATTATTTCCGATTTTCCGGACTGCGTTGCCGAGAACTACCGAAGTTAGTTTATTGCATCCATAAAAAGAATATGAAGGAATTCTTGTCACATTGTCACCGATGACAAGTGTCTCAATCGAACTAGGGAATAGTGGTACATCTGATGATCCATCTGACTCGCAATTCACTGCATTGAAAGTCAGGGAGGCGATATTACAGCCTTCAAAAGCATTATTTCCGATTGTTGTGACTGACTCACCAATCTCCAATGATGTCAAGCCGCTGCAGCCATAGAACGCTCTTCCACCGATAGAAGTGACAGAGTTAGGTATCTCAACCGAGGTCAGGTTTGCTAAATTATAAAAGGAAAATTGTGGGATTATATTGACCTTATCACCTATCACAAGGGTATCTATCGAATTTGGGAAAACTATATATTCTGTTCCACATGATGTACAATTCTCAGCATTGAATGTTAAAGATATCAGGCCTGAATTCCAAAATGCAGCGTCTCCAATGTAAGTGACGGAGTTCGGTATCACCACCGATGCCAGACCGCTGCAGCCCGAGAAAGCAAAATTGCCAATTGCCTGCACGGAGTTACCGATTTCAACAGATGTCAGGGCAATACAACCATTGAAAGCATTCTCACCGATTTCCGTGACGGAGTTCGGTATCACTACAGACAAAAGTTTTTTGCATTCCGTAAAAGATTGAGCCGGTATTTTTTCAACCTCGTCTCCAATGACAAGTGACTCTAAGGAATCGGGAAAGGGACCCTTAATATTACAATTCTTTGCATTGTATATTAGAGATGAAAGACCAGAACCAAAAAATGCATATTCGCCGATTTCCTTGACGGAGTTCGGTAATTCTACTGAGTCCAGTCTGGTACAATTATAGAAAGCCTCCTTGCCGATTTTAGTGACGGAGTTCGGTAATTCTACTGAACCCAGTCCGGTACAATTATAGAAAGCATAATCGCTGATTTCCTTGACGGAATTGCCCATCTTAATCGAGGTCAGATAATTGCAGCTATCGAACGCTGATTCACCTATTAAAATGACGGATTCTGGTAGAGTGTATTCTCCTTCGAGATTTGCTGGAGCAAAATATACTGCTGATTTTTCCGAATCCCATATCCATCCGTCCTCAGCAAAAGCCGTTTCCGGATCGTAATCACTTATGTAAGTCCTTTCATCAGAACAAAAAGGATTGGCTATAGTATTTGGATAGGCTGCTTTTTTTAGATAGCAGTTTTTGAAAGCATCCTTGCCGATTGAAGTGACTGAGTTTGGTATTACCATAGAGGTGAGACCCGAGCAGTCATAGAAAGCCTCCTTGCCGATTTTAGTGACGGAGTTCGGTATCACCACCGATCTAAGGTTGATACAGCCGGAGAAAGCATAATTGCCGATTGAAGTGACAGAATTTGGGATTACCACCGAACTCAGTTCTTTACAGTCATTAAAACCAATGATTAAAGTGACTGTTTCAGGAATCAATACTGGATTAACTCGTATAATCGATGAAAGCAATCCTTTCCGATCAGTTGAAAGATTAAGCCAATTATTGCTGTATTTTATCCAGATACTGCCAATAGAAAATGAAGATTCCTTCCTAACTTCGACCTCTGTTAAATTAGGAGTCTTGTCTTTTTTTAAAAAAGTTTTAACATCAACTTCATCAGATACCGAAATCTCTTTAATATTACTACTCTCAAAATCAAGCCATTTTACTGTGGAAGTGTAAGTCTTACCATTATATTCATAGTTATAGGAAGACAATATGTTTACACTTTCCAGTGATGGATCAACTCTTATGACGGTACTACCATTCGAATTAGTGGCTTCGTAGGTGACACCATCTATTTCAGTCCGGACTGATGTCCATGCTATTGCCTGGAACGTCGATATCAATCCGAGCAATAGGAATAAAAGTTTTTGCTTCATAAGTGTTAGCATTAAAGATAAAATATTAACGATTAAATATTTGAGGATTCATAATATCGCACCGGATTTGCCTCGCCATGTTTTACGGGACCTAACATCAAACCCACATAACGGTTCCAAGTTTCCTCTTCTGCCAGTTGCGCAAGGAATACCATTCTTCCTTCCTCATCAAGGGGAGACTGGAAAAAGACGTCTAGAGGCTTACCGTTCTCATCTTTTCTGCCGAACACGAACACCCCGATGACCTGTCGGTTTTTATCAGGGGTTTTGCAACATGCAAAGATGAGATCCACATCGTTGGCTTTTTCAGGTGCGAGTTTCCATGCTGCCTGGGTAAAAGACATAATATGTCCGATTGAGAGTGCCTGCCCCTTATGTTCTGAAAGGTACTTACTTACCGAGCCCGAAATGTCAAGAGCCAGGACTTTGTTTTTTTTAAGATCATCTGACGTAATTTTACGAGGATCAGTTCTTGGGATAATATATGGCATAAAGTTCCTACATGCCTTCGGGCTCACATCGTCGGCATAGTCTAAAAATAAAAAAGCGTGAGAGCCTATTACCTATTGTCCGTCCCACACCTTGAGGCCTTCGCAATGCCCATCGCAATAGAACGGACAACGCAGAAGCCTCACGCAGGATAATGTATAGCAACGCCACGGCGTGACGCTCACACGCCGCCGTAGCCGAAGGCATATACCACCCTTATTGGCATCTACCGTTGTCTCAATCTTGATTGCGATTGAAAGTTGCGAAGTTTCAAGGTGTCAAGAAAGAGCGTCAGATAAACGCTTTTATAACATGTATTTGCGTACGTCACCCAGGGTGCGACGCCATGGTCTCCCGCCCGCTTGGCCCCGGACCGAGGCTTCCGCTTAGCGGTCTGTAATTGCAAAGTTAAATAAAAAACTTAATTCCGCCAAATTTTTTACATTAGTTTCCGGAATCTTCTTATTTTATTATGCATCATGTGCCTAATTATATTTTTGAGGCGGGGCGGGGCGCATGCGGAGCATGCTTACTTACTTTGCGGACTCGGAGGGATGTTAG
>CAMWQF010000149.1 GCA_947176285.1 uncultured Porphyromonadaceae bacterium | reverse complement strand
GTTAACACGAACACCCATCATATTGTAGATAGGAGCATCAGCAGAAGCTGCATTGATAGACTCTACAGCATTTTCGCCAATAATAGGATCCTTACCAGGAACGAAAGTCACTTCAGGAAGGTCGCTAGTTCCACAATAAGTAATTGTCGGCTCATTTTCAGTAAAGATAAAACCACCCATAGGAACCTTAGAACCAAGAGCTGAGATGTAATATGTGTTTCCTTCCATATAACCTGCTTCCGGATCAGGACCTATTACCGGGAATGTTACAAACACAGTACCATTGCCTGGGTTTGATTCAAGTCCTGCTGCCTGATAGGGGAAAGAGGGCTTATCTTGACGAGGCTCTATATCAACCATATAAGGAGAACCTTGTTTTTCAACGTATTTAGGAGTACCGTCTTCATTTGTACCATCCTCTACTTGCCAAGTAGGTCTTTCATCCTGAGCTACTACACCATCTTGTCCATTCCAAAGTAGAACACCTTCCTCATTTCTTCCTTGCTTCTGAGCTGCTGCAAAGTAACGGTTATCGGGATTTACTGAAAAATCAAGATAACCATCTTCGTCATGGGGAAGTTCGTACTGGAATACTGTTGTTGCATTGGCATAACCGAGTCTATAAGAGATATCGCCCATCTGACCTTCCATAACTACGAATGCCTTGTTGCCGGCAAGCTTAGTAAAGACAGTTACATATCCGTCCTTTTTTGCCTCAATTTTAAATACTGCGCCTGCACTCTGAGCTCCTTCCTGATAACTAACAAAAGTCGGATTGGCATTACCTACAGCACCATATTTTGGCAACGCGATCTCGTCGCCGCCATTGATCTTAACTTTTGAATACTTATCGTAAGCAGCTCCTGATTTCCACTTGTCAGCAAAAGCCAGATAGAAATCACCGGCTTCTGATTCTACGAAAGGAACAGCTACCTGTTCATCAGTAAGATCGGATCCATTAATTCCAACTCTTTCCTGATCTTCCTGAGTTGCGAAAGCCACTATTGGCTCTTGAGCGTTTGCTGCAATACCTACTAAAGCAGCTGCTGCAATGAGTAAAGTTTTCTTCATCTTTAAAAAATTAAATTTGTAATATAAATCTGTATAGGGCAACGATTACCGGTAAGATAACCGTTGCCATTTATTTTATTTTTATCGTTTTGTTCCTTCGAAAGTATACAAATAAGTTATTTCGCGATGCGTTTTCTTATTCAAGATAATGCTTGTGTAAGTTATCGTAGCCTTACCCTCAGGAGAAATCTTTCCATAAAAGGTAAATCCGAAAGGATTTGCTTTTGTGTAATTCCAATAAGTCAAATACCCGGAACTAAGACGAGAGATATTGCATACCGAACTATCAACACCTTCCGGCAAACCAAGATCCAAAGAAGACTCCATACCTATGATGGAGACGTTGTTGCCCAATTCTTCATTCACAGAAAAGACGATTGAACCTTCTCCACTTTCCTCAGCATTAGTCCTGACATTGACCCTTTTCCATTCACCGACATATTCACCAACGGCAAGTTTTTCCGCATTATCACGCGGACCGGTGTAAGGAAGCTCATCGTGTTTGTCATCACATGCGACAAATACAAAAGCAAGAGTCAAGACTAAAAATATGTTTTTTAAAATCTCTTTCATTTTCATCAATTTTTTGGAATTAATACCCTGGATTCTGATCAGCAGAAGACAGCGCCGTATTATTATCTATCTCATCCTGAGGAATAGGTCTATACCATTTGATTTGGCCTTGAGCATTAGACATCTTACTTACATCATCCATAAATCTACTGAAAGCCAAATTATATCTTACAAGCTGTTTTGTACGGCGAATATCATAATAACGAGTCCTCTCGGCATAGCATTCACGTGCTCTTTCATCAAGGACAAGATCAAGCGAATTGACAATGAATATACCTCTCAATGCTGTATAAGGAGCCTTGTATGCAGTAAATGAACTCAGTTCTGATACTCCAGCCCTCTTTCTTACCGCATTTATTTTCTCAAGCGATTTAGACTCGTCTCCAGCAAGAAGATATGCCTCAGCAGCAACAAGATACATCTCACTGACATGGAGAAGAGGAATGTTACGGTAACACTGGCTTCCTGTAACCGCAGCTGATTCAGGATCATCATATTTTCTTACACAAGTACCATTATTTGCCGCTTCGCGAACAAAATCTTCATAAGCTACTACAGTTCGAGAAGGCATTGAGCCATCTGCTTTAAATTCCCATTTAGTAACATTTGTACCAGTAATAATGGCTGCATAAGGTTCGTTAACTCCATATGTATTTTCATCAAATTTCAAGGCTCTGCCTGCTTCTACTATTTTTTTGACATCTGCTTCAGCCTGAGCTACAGTCGTTGCAGGAGAATAGAACTTTAGAGCTATCGGAAGCGTATCTTGTACATCCTGAGGCTGATTGTAGAAAGCCATATATCCCAATGACCAGTTGGCATGTTCTTTGTCAGGTTTCGGAGCATTGTAGAATGTGGTCATAAACGTACCTTCAAAACGCTCATCTCCTCTTTCAAAGAGGCTTGCAGCCTTTGCGGACATTACGTTTGTGCCACCGGATCCAGTCCCTTTGAGACCTGACTGAATACAGTTACCGAAATAAGCTGTATAGTTATACATCATTGAGTTTCCTCCGGTTGTCTTATCACCTGGATATCCCTTGCGATCCCACTGAGCCGAGAAAATTTCCTCCGCGTTGCCTTCGTTGTTCCAAGCCCACTTCTCAGCAAAAGACATTGTTAACTGTATACCGTTAATTGCTTTCTCCGCCCATGCTGCAGCTTCATTGAAACGTTGTTTATCTTTTACTGTATATGTTCCGGCAGCTGCATCTATAAGTTCTGTATCAAGATCCCAAGCTGCAGCAAGTGCAATTTTTGCAGCAATGGCCGCAACAGCCTGCTTGCTCGCAACCCCATCGTGATTCTGAGCATCTAGCTTAGAATTTTCATAGACGTCCTTGCAATCTGCAAGAAGATTTGAATAAATTTCTTCCAAGGGAGTACGTGGGTAATCTCTGTCGGGAGTATTTATATATTTCTCAGAATAAGGCACTGCTCCAAACTGCTGAGTGAGATAATAATATCCAACAGCCCTTAAGAATTTACCCTCAGCTATAAGTTTTCTTGTATCCTCACTATCGCCCTTAAGTGTTGCATAATGAATCATGCAATTTGCCTTATTCACTAGAGACATGCAGTTGGTATAGAAACTTTTTACTGTTCCGTTATCTGGAGTAGTCTGAAACATTGAGAATGTTCCGTCGTCAGCAGCGCGTGGATTTATGAATAAATCAGCAGCCTGATCAAGCAGATCTATCTGTGTCGCTATCGACCGGACAGCATCGTAGGCTACAGGTCGAATTTGATCCGGATGCTCGGTAAAATACACATCTGAATCATCAGGACTCGAAAGATTCCTTGGATCGAGAAAGTCAGAGCATCCTGTCATGAACAATGATGCGCTAAGACCGAATATTGAATATATTAATTTTTTCATTGTAGTTCCTAACTATATTAGAATGTGATATTTACGCCAAACTCGTATGTAATGGTACTAGGACCGTCATTGCTACCACTTGCTGTTGCCCACTCGGGATCAAAACCCTTATATTTAGACCAAACAAAGGGATTGGATATATTAACATAGAGGCGAAGTCTACTGCAAGCAATTTTCTCAAGTATCTGCTTCGAGAATTCATATCCAAGAGATACGTGTTGTACCTTCCAGAACGAAGCGTCCACAACCTGACGTGCACAGAACTTTGTATCTGTACTAAGACCGAAATATGAACCTGCAGGGCCAAGACCATCATTGCCACCTGCATTCACCAAAGGCCAACTTCCATAGTGTGTCTGTGTCTGATATACAGGATTGATAAGTGAACCATCAGCACGAATACCATCAGCATCAAGAAGCATACCGGCAGGGATATAGTTATCCATCATCACTTTACCGCGACCACGGTCATGCCAGTCAAACGCATCGCCACCAAGGAAAGGAGAAGCTACAGTGTAGCCCTGCTTTGCATAGATTGAGAATCCAAAATCTAAGCTACCACCCTTCTTGGGAAGACGATATGTAAGATTGGATGTGATAGAACCAGTAAACTTTGGATTGCCGTTAAAGACTACGCGGTCCTCATCGTTCCATTTACCGTCGCCGTTCACGTCACGAATAATCGGATGACCCTCAGTCTGACCATAGCAAGTGTAGTAATAATCACATTCTCTCATGGTACTACCAGGAGTGAGACCTTTCTCTCTTGCTATCTGAGTGTCAGGAACTGTCATATTACGATCAGATACAATTCCATCCCAAGCATAAGCATATACATTGTTTACCGGATATCCTACAAAGAGGCAACTGCTGGCATTACTTCCTATAATCTGATCTGACACACCATTGATTTGAAGAACTTTATTGTCATTGTGAGCAATATTCAGTGTAGTGGTCCAAGTCCAATCCGGAGTATCAATATTGGTTGTAGTTATCGAAAATTCAACACCTGTATTTCTAACAGAGCCGACATTTGTAGTCATGCTACCACCGCCGGTTTCCAATGGAAGTCCTACAGGATAAAGAAGATCTTTGGATTTCTTGGTGTACCATTCAAGAGAACCTACAATTCTATTATTCAGGAATCCATAGTCAAGACCGATATTGACCTCATGAGAAGCCTCCCATTTAATTTTTTGGTCAACAATACTTGATGGATAGAAACCATGATCATAGACACCTCCGAAAGGATAGTTGCTCGACGAAGTAACACCAACGATAGTAGCGTAGTTACTTATACCACGGTTATTACCTGTCACACCATAACTTGCACGCAACTTCAAGTTGTTAAGCCACCATTTCTGAAGGAATGCCTCCTCAGCCATATTCCAACCAAGAGCGAACGACGGGAAACATCCCCACCGGTAACCATCAGCAAATCTTGAAGAACCGTCCCATCGAACAGTAGCCGTTACCATATAACGACTTTTCCAAGAATAATTAGCTCGCAAAGCAACAGATTCCATTGAACTTTCAGAGAAACTTGATTTAACAGTTGCTTCACCCGGAGTACCTGTAGCCAGATTCCACCATGCCGTAGATTCTAGTGGTTTGACTGCTGTTTCCTCAAAATTCTCAGAATTACTCTTCTCGGCTGAATAGAGGGCCATTGCGTTGATTGAATGGTCTCCAAACGAACGGACATAACTTAATACGTTATCCCACGTCCAGCCATATCCAATATTATTCTTTACAGTAGCACTGCGCGTGTCACCATCCACCCAAGTATCACCAGTCGCAGGATTTGTGTAGCCTTCATAATAGCCATTCCTATAAGCAGTATAAGTTGGTGAAATAGTTGTCTTGAACGAAAGACCTGGAATGATATTAAACTGAGCGTAGATATTTCCGAGCAAACGATATGTCTTACGTTTTTCCACGGAATTTTTCATACGGTCAAGAGGGTTGATGAAATCCGAGAATTGGTTGGCATCTGTCCCAAGTGTAGTCTTATTGCCCGGGAAATGGATCGTGTTGCCTTCTTCATCATAAGGAATCATGAATGGATTCACACGATATGCTTGTCCTATGGCTCCTCCATCTGCATATGAATTATTGATTTGGGCGATGTTAAAGTTGAAACCTGCACTAATCACCTTATTGAGTTTAGCATCTACACTTCCCTTAAATGAATATGTTCCTTTGCTATCCCCCTTATAGAGACCTTGTACATTTTCATAGCCAAGACCAAAATGATAATTTACATTCTCTCCTGCTCCGGAAACCGACACATAATGATTCTGTTGATGACCGTCCTGAGTCACAAGACCGGGCCAATAATAAGTAGCATCATTTGCAAGCATCTCTTTCATAACATATGGAGACTCAAGGTCACCGTTGGTCTGCTGAAGAAGAGCCTGACCAAGACCCATCGCAGAAGAAAGCATACCGAATGTTGTCTGGGGTTCCCAGGCAGTAACGCCTCCAACCGGTTGGGTAAACTTCATGAAACGATAACGATACCACTGCTCCCCATCCATAAACTGAGGCATACGTGTCGCATGGCTGATACCATAGTATCCATCGTATGAAATCTTGGCTTTTGTACCCTTGTTCACATTCGCCCCACTCTTGGTCGTTACGAGAACGACACCAGCAGTAGCGCGAGATCCATAAATAGCAGTAGAAGAGGCATCCTTAAGGATGTCTATGCGTTCAATATCCTGTGGATTAAGAAATGATATATCGCTGGTTTGAACGCCATCCACTACATAAAGAGGGGTTACACTAGAGTTAATAGAAGACTTGCCACGAATCTCTATATCAATGCCTCCATTAGTACGACCTGTAGACTTCGTAATACTTACACCTGGGACGGAACCCTGCAATGCTTCAAGCACTGAAGCAGAACCCTTTGCTGTAATCTGACTAGCGTCAACTACCGACACAGAACCGGTAAGGTCTGCTTTCTTAATCTGTCCGTAGCCGACCACCACGAGTTCGTCGAGCGCCTGAGAGTCCTCGCTCATCTTCACGTCAATACGTGTGCGCCCCTTAACATCCTCTACCTTCTGGGCATAACCTATATAAGAGTATACAAGTTTACCTTTGGATGGAACGTTTTTGATTGAATAATTGCCGTCAAAGTCCGTTGCAGTACCATTCGATGTGCCCTCAACCATGACTGTAACGCCGATCAATGGTTCGCCCTGGTCGTCAACTACCGTACCCGACACGTCGACATTCTGCGCGAACGCTGGAATCGCCAATAACATGGCGATCAAGGTCAGGTAAGTCTTCCTAAGGAAAGAACCTGCCTTTTCTCGTTTCGATGTTAGTTTAATTTTGGTCATAATACATGTTATGATGATTATTGTTATAGTCTTATCGATTAAATAGTTAGGCAATACCCAACTTCATTTCAATATCAATTTAACTTTAGGTTAAT
>CAMWQF010000148.1 GCA_947176285.1 uncultured Porphyromonadaceae bacterium | reverse complement strand
TGCTTTCTCTCCGCCATAATAATACTTTTGAACGATGTAATTCATACAATCTTCACAAAAACTCCGCAAAATTACAAAAAAAAACAATACCAAAAGATTTTTTAACAAATAAAATCATTAATTTTGCATTAAAGTTTGAATCTACGCTTGCAGTTAGAAATTTCGTTATGGACTGGAATAGACTTATATCCGACAAGAGACTGGGACTCGAACAATATCACGACCCTCAGCACCATACCCGCTCCGACTTTCAGCGGGACTATGACCGACTTATATTCTCTTCTCCTTTCCGCAGACTGCAAAACAAGACGCAAGTGTTTCCACTACCAGGCTCAATATTCGTACACAACCGACTTACGCATAGCCTTGAGGTGTCGTCGGTAGGACGCTCGATGGCAAATGAAGCGGCTAATATCCTTATCGACCGGCATGGCTTTGACATAAGGACTGCCAAACTCAGGGATATGGCAGACATAGTGGCGACCGCATGTCTGGCGCATGACCTCGGCAACCCTCCTTTCGGACACAACGGAGAAAAGACTATCTCAAGTTTTTTCACTGAGGGAGCCGGACTTTCTCTCAAGCCTTTGCTTACGCCACATCAATGGAGTGATTTTGCAAATTTTGAAGGGAATGCAAACTCTTTCAGACTACTGACCCATCAATTTGAGGGACGGCGCAAGGGGGGATATGCCATGACTTACAGTGCTTTGGCATCAGTTGTGAAATATCCCTATCCTTCTACTCTTGCCGGGAAGAAAGGCAAATTCGGATATTTTGAGACAGAAGAGGAAATCTACCTTATGGTGGCAGAAGATCTTGGGATTCCGGAAATAGAGCATGGGAGGCATGCCCGGCATCCTTTCGTGTTCCTAATGGAAGCGGCTGACGACATCTGCTATCAGATTATGGATATTGAGGATGCCCACAAACTAAAGATTCTCTCAACATCGGAGGTGAAGAATCTTCTTCTCAATTTCTTTGATGAACGCGAGCAGAATCATATGACCGATTCCATGAAACGCCTCGATGACCCCAACGAACAAGTGGGCTATATGCGCTCTAAGGTGATCGGGGCTTTAGTGGGAGGCTGCTCAAAGGAATTTGCCGACCATGAAGCGGAAATTCTTGGTGGAGACTACACAGGAAGCCTCGTGAACAATATACCCGGGAGACTCAGCGATGCCTATTCTGCCTGCAGCGAGACTGCTTGGAAGAAAATCTACAATGCTCCTGAGGTCGTGGATATTGAATTGGCGGGCAATAGAATCATAACATATCTGATGGAAAATCTTGTAGGCGCAGTGTTGGCTCCTGAGAAAGCATATTCACGCCTTCTGCTGGAAAAGGTACCGAAGCAATATAATGTAAGATCAGAAGACCTCAGCATAAGATTGCAAGGAGTGATCGACCATGTATCGGCAATGACCGATGTCTATGCACTCGACCTCTTCCGTACGCTCAACGGACACTCGCTGCCGGCAGTGTAGAATGACCAACCGGACCAATAAGGTTAATAAGACTAATTGGACTAATAGGACTAATTAGCCAAATATAAAGAATTAAGAAGATATCAGGATGAGAGAAAAGATATTGATTTCTATAATAGGATTGCTTCTGTTGGGATGGGCAGCGACTGCCCAAGCCCGCGATTATACTCCAGACGAGATAACAAATCCCAATTTGGCAAACCGCTATGAGTATGTAGCTGATCCCGAGGGGAGACTGGATTCATCTACTCGTGCCTCTGTCAATCATCGCCTGCAGGCTCTTCGAGATTCAACATCAGCCGAAGTGGCTGTAGCAGTGGTGCCTTCTATCGGGGACTATACCATTGAGGATTTTTCTGAAAAGGTGTTTACTAAATGGGGATTGGGAAAGAAAGATAAGGATAATGGCGTGCTTCTTCTTATTTCTCCAGATAGCAGACAGGTTAGGATTCAGACAGGATATGGGGCTGAGGGTGTGCTTCCAGATATTGTATGCGGAAGGATCATTCGAGAAAGTGTGATTCCAAACATGCGCAATGATTGCCTTGATTGCGCTGTGGATGAAGCGACCGCCATGATATCAAAGATAATGACCGATCCGGTTTATGCCGATGAATTGCGGTCGGAACTTTCAGACAATCATTCAGGTATCGACGAGGCTCCGGTAAGCAAAGAGACTATCATGGGATTTTTAGGGATAGTGGCATTCATTTTATGGCTGATAGCCGGCGCAAGCTATATTTCACATCTCAAAAAGGCAAGACGGATGAGGTCGGAGCCGGCTAAAGCCACCGAGTGGAGGTCGAGCTTGAATTTGCTTGGATTCCTTTCTATAGGCACGCTGCTTACTGCACTCCCCTTCTATCTTCTGGCACTGTATCATTATCGCAAAGCCAGATACGGGGCGCACAAATGCGACAATTGCGGAGGGAAGATGCGTTTCATCAAAGGAAATGAAGCCTTGGCATCTCTGACCCCAAGCCAGCAATTTGAAGAAAAAATCGGGTCGGTGCATTATGATGTGCATAAATGCGAGAAGTGTGGAAATACGGAGGTGACACCATATCCGGCAAACAATTCGCGATATACGAAATGTCCGCATTGCGGCACCAGGGCATATCATTTCGTAGGGAACAGGACTTTACGCCAACCTACATATCACAGCGAAGGATTCGGAGAATCAAACTATAAATGCGAATACTGCGGCAACGAAGATCACAACGGGTTTCGGATTCCAAAGAAAGATATGGCTGCGGCTATAGCTGCTGCGGCGGCTCTTGGGGCAGCGACACGCAGACGCGGTGGCGGAGGTTTCGGCGGCGGATTTGGAGGAGGCTTCGGAGGGGGCTTTGGGGGCGGAAGCACCGGTGGAGGTGGTGCATCCGGCAGTTGGTGAAGCACTACGGCACTTTCTTGAAACGCATTGATGTGTTTTGATAAGGGAATTTGACTGTCAGGGTATGCAGCAACGGATCATATTCTGCCTGCACGTCGTTGAGCATCCAGGCTCCTTCTGAGTCACGCCACTCTACATCAAAAATATTTGCAAAAGGGGTAGGACACATCCTCCCTTTTTTCATCCCGAACCTCCATAACGAAGAATTTGCTTTTGCTCCATCCATATAATAGAGGTCAAAAAAACCGGCTTCTTCTGCCGGCTCAACTGCTAGACGATAACTTCCGCCAATGACTGCAAATGAATCATCTTGCTCATAATCATAAAGAAAATATATCCCTGACAATTTCAATCCGGCATTTCCGGAAGAATTGAGTTTTGAAAGCATTGCTTCTTCTGTGAGTATGTCTTTCTCCGGAGAAGATTGACTTACGTCAAATTCCGACACTGAAATATCACCCCTCCCGATGGGCATAATTTCAATTTCAGGACTCTTGGCAATAGGAGAATTGAATGTGAGCATATGCCTATACTCGCGATTGCCGGCAAAAACGCTCCAGAGATCACCGACGCGAGTGACGCGCCATGCATTCTTTCCTTTATAGGGATCTATGCCATCAGAAACTACCGTCTGAGACAACACCTCGCCGGACGGGAGGGCATAGACTGCTATGGAGAGCGCATCAATTTTAGAATCACCGAAAGGGTCAGCCTTGGATACCGGAGACACTTCCAGTCTCAATATATTGCCATCTTCTTCCGAGAAATCTGCATGCCATCCTTTCATGGAGAGATCAGCCACGCGAAATGTGGCACTCATACTGTCAAAGTGACTTGACGGAATTTTTTCAGCGGCTGATAACATTGACACTGATGAAGAAATGATGCCAAAGGCAGCGAATATCAAGATAATTATGCCCACTACAACATTGATGAGTTTCATGGTGCGCTGATTGAAATGCCCTCTCAGTTTATCTACAAAGTAACTGACAAGCCACCACCATCCAAGAGCCCCGGCAATAATTCCCATGAACCCAAGCAGATAATGATAGAACTTGATGCCTTCGATGACAAAGTTGAATTGGGCAAACAGTCCTATTATCAGAAACAATATCAACGGATTGGAGAACGTGAGGGCAAATCCCTTGAGGATATCCCCTTCTCGTGACGGAGCTCCATGATCGGGATCTAACGCTATAGAACCATCCGGTTTTTTCCTGACAAGCCATATACCGAAAAATACGAGGACTAGTGAGCCCATAAACTGTATTGGCGAGCGATGACGACCGATGAATTCTTCAATAAACGACATGCCAAATCCTGTGAGAAGACAATATATAAGGTCGGAGATAGCAGCTCCAACTCCGGTATAGAAACCCGACCATCGTCCCTTGTCGAGTGTGCGCTGGATGCAATATATGCCTACCGGACCCATGGGAGCCGAAACCACGACACCGATCACAAGTCCTCGCAAAATCATATAAAGCAACTCTTCCATTAATTTTATTCTAAATTTTAATTGTGGATGATATAGCCGCCTTGAAAGTATGGTTCGCAAGTGTAGCGGCGGAGTCCATATTTATATTTTCCGGTCAGTGCCGGACCTGCAACCGGACTCCCACCCGCGATCACCACATCGTAGTGAGAACCACATTCTGGGCAGACGGCTTCAAGATTATCCATGTCAATATAGACCCTTACGTTGGCTTTGCATTCGACGGGGCATGCCAAGTCGTAGGCAAGCGGCACGTTGGGTTCTGACGTGAATGGGTCGACTCCTCCAATAAGCAATACACCGCCAAAACCAAGATAGGTGTTGGCGGTGAATGGAAACCCGGTGGGGCTTACAACTCCATCAAAATTGATGAAGTTTCTGCTGATACCTACCCCGGACACACCATAAGTGTTCCACATTCCGGCTCCGGAGAGGTTTATATAGACCGGAAGAGAGGGAATGCGGTCGTCGTCGACCTGATTGCATGCAACAAAAGCCGACAGCAATGCTATCAGCAACAGGGAGACACAACCCTTCACTTTATTAATGCATAATGAATTATGCATTGCGACCTAATTAAAAGGGAATTGAACGAAGTACGCTTCCAAACTGGTCGGTCATTTTCTGCATCGGACCGGAAATCATGGGGCGCAACATGGCTGGAATCTCAAGATCTACTTTAGCCTGAGCCCTGCAAGATGAATCATCTACGGGATGAATGTCAAGCTGGAGCTGCAAGGGGACAGGAGTACCTTCTCCCTTGAGTGTGATGCGTGAAGGAGCGGTACGCTCCACTACCTTAAGACGAATTGACCCTACCGGTCCGCCGGGAAGTTCTATGCTGTCGTTGGTCAACTTTATGCTGTCAAACATTTCCTTCTTGTCGGCTGGAATCTGATCAGCCGGCACTTGAGCAAGGAGATCTTTAAGGGATTCAAAATTACTGAGACGGCTAAATACGCTTTCAGCAGAAGCCTTCAAAGGGATTTCGTCACTTTTATATGTTGCCATGGGG
Organism: uncultured Porphyromonadaceae bacterium; assembly: GCA_947176285.1. GTDB lineage: Bacteria > Bacteroidota > Bacteroidia > Bacteroidales > Muribaculaceae > Lepagella. The sequence continues at coordinate 1,609 of CAMWQF010000148.1, read as the reverse complement.
GTGTTTTTGGTTTAGGGGTTTAGGGTTTAAGGGTTTAGGGTTTAATTGTTTAGGGGGTTGGAGAGTAAGGGGCGTAGTCAAAAGGCATCGGGGAGATTCGGCACCCATGAGCCGGGGTTCTTTCTCCATTCTCTGAGTGTCTCGGCTTCCTCGTTGCTAATAAACTGGATTTTTTCAGCCACTTCAAGCATAGCAGTGTAGGTGCAAAGCGCTACGGCGTTGATATTGGCTTCACGGAAACGCTTCAAGGCTATAGGGAATTCATAGTTGAATAACGCTGCCATGCCAATCACCTCGCAACCTGCATTGTTGACAGCCTCGACAGCACGAAGGGAGTTGCCACCGGTGGAAATAAGGTCTTCAATCACAACCACTTTCCATCCGGGTTTAAGGTTCCCCTCGATAGTGTTTTCAAGACCATGATCCTTAGGAGTGTCTCTGACATATGCAAATGGAAGCCCCATAGCATCTGCAGCCAAGAGGCCAAACGCTATCGCCCCGTTGGCTACGGAAGCAATGGCATCGACTTCAGGGTAGTTTTCCATTATAAGCCTTGCCATCTCTATCTTGATGAAATTGCGTACATCGGGATAAGACAAGGCCTTCCTATTATCGTTATAAATTGGAGAGTTCCAGCCTGAACTCCATACGAATGGAATCGATGGCTGAAGTTTTATTGCACTGATTTGCAGAAGTTTCTCTGCAAGCATTTTGTCTGGAGTATTCATAATTTAAGATTTTAGAGGAGAAAGGGACATGCCAAATCAACATATCCTCCCAATTATAACGCAAATTTACGACAATATGGAGAATTATGCAAATTATTTTAACATTTTTCTCAAATTTTTTTCAGACGGTGACGCAAAGAGAGAGCAGATAGAGGCGAGAGTCGGGCACTTCTCGCGATATCAACTCAGCAAGCGTGCGGAGTGTGGCTCCGGTGGTGCAGACATCATCTACAAGGACTATCCCTTTACCACTTAACGCATCGGGATTTTTTATTCGGAAAGACCCGGAGAGGTTGGCCTGACGCTGCTCAAGAGTCATGGATGTCTGCGTCTTATGAGACTTTATCGCCTCTATTGCATCTATTACAGGGAGATGAGTAGATTCGCTTATTCCTCCGGCAATATAATCTACCTGGTTATACCCTCGCTTGGCTTTCTTCCACCAATGCATTGGCACTCCCAAAATACAGTCGACGCCTTCAAAAAAGCCCACCATAAGGAGTTCTTCCCCCACAATTTCTCCGAGACGCCGACCCACAGAGGGGAATTTGCGATATTTCATATCGTGGATGGCAGAGGCAAGTGCAGAGTTACGGGAATAAATGAAATAGCCTGTAGCACGCTCAAACGGCACAATACCGGCAAAGCGGCGATCCATGGGATTCATCGGCATGAGATGATAGCGTGAACGTGGAAGCGATTCAACGCAGCGCACACAGAAAGTGGCCTCTGAATCCCGGAGGTGACATCCACAAAGATGGCAAGTGCGGGGCAAGAAAAAATCGGCTATTTCTTGGAGCATTGTTTTTAGTTTAATGGTTTAATCGTTTAATGGTTTAATCGTTTAATGGTTTAATCGTTTAATGGTTTAATCGTTTAAT
>CAMWQF010000147.1 GCA_947176285.1 uncultured Porphyromonadaceae bacterium | reverse complement strand
TCATTGATACCTGTGCTATTCCATACTCGTCGATATACCATCCGATGGCTTTTGTGCCTTTCAGAGTGCCGGGAATCATGATCGGCTTCCCATTTTCATCTTTAATGGGTTTTCCGGTCACCTTTCCCCCTTCGCGCATAGGGCGTCCTTTTTCTCTAACGTCAAAAGCGATGGCGTTGGCGCGGCGTGTAGATGTAGTGTTGAGGTTGAAGTTGACCGCTATCAAGAAGTCTCGGGCTCCGATTGTGGTGGCTCCGGTCTTTGCTACGGTTTCATCAAATGGACGGTTGCCGAAATCTGGTCCTTTTTCATCCGACCCCATCTTATTAGGAAGAGCCTCGTACTCGCCTTCGCGACAAACGGCAAGATTCTTTCTTTCGGGACGGAATGCTGCCGCTTCATAGCAATAAGTGGGTATATTCAGTTCATCGGCAACTCGCTTTGCAAGTTTTCTTGCAAGTTCGGCACATTCTTCAAGAGTGATTCCGGACACCGGAATTAGTGGACACACATCGGTAGCACCCATTCGAGGATGCGCTCCGTGATGAGTGGACATGTCGATCACTTCCGCGGCTTTTTTGATACCTTGGAATGCAGCTTCAACAACAGCATCCGGATTTCCAACAAAAGTCACCACCGTGCGGTTAGTAGCCTCGCCCGGATCTACATCGAGAAGACTGATTCCCTCAACGCTCTGAATGGCATCCGTAATTTCTTTGATCTTTACCTTGTCGCGTCCCTCACTAAAATTAGGCACGCACTCTATGATAGCTTTATTTTCCATGATTTAGTTAAGTAACTGTTCAAATTAAAACGATAATAAATAATCAATGACTAAGTAACGATCTTGTATATTCTCCGCTTGCCAATTTTGGTCGCTTTGGCATTGTCGCTCAGTCATGATGCCCGCATCATTCCTTCGCTCCGCAGCCAAATCGCCTCAAAATTTTCGGCGCGGATAATATACATTTAATTTGACCAGTTACTTAGAATATTATTTTAGCACTAAAGTATGACCCCTACGGGGTCTTTGATGGAGAGATTTATTAGCCCCCAGTTTCACTGGAGGTTAACTATATTGTCAGCCCTCCGGGCTTGATGATATTGGGTTCTTGAAGCGGTTGCTGTCTCTGTTGGTTTTTTTTAGAAGGGTCTTTCGAAAAGCCTCTGTCAAGTCAACTCCGGTCTGGTTTGCCAAGCAAACGACAACCCAAAGCACATCTGCCAATTCCTCCTCCAAATTCCGGTCCATATCGCTTGCCTTAGCCACTTGCGGTCCATATTGCCGCACGATAACGCGAGCCAACTCCCCCACTTCTTCAGTCAGAATAGCCATATTCGCCAAAGGGGGGAAATAACCTTTTCCAATTTCCCGAATCCACTCATCTACTATCCCTTGCATCTCTTCTACACTCATCTCAGCAGATCGATTGAAAGAAGAATTAGATTATTTGCAAAAGCCTCAGTTCATCCCGGATTTCATTTCCGCTGAGGATGCGTCGGCGCGAAATGATACGTGCAAACTCATCAATGGCGGGATGAAGACGAGGATTTGCAAATATCCGGCGTGAATAACTCAGAGTGCGGTTGAAAAGCGCATCAATCTCATCATCTTCCAAGCCGCAGCTGTCGCGTCCCTCCCGAAGAATCTCATTGTGTATTGTTGAAAGCAACTCCATCGGCACGTCACGGTGCATCCTTACCATTGAGCGAGACATGACGTTGCTGATCACCATTGAAGCGGTGATATGGAAATTCTGGACGAGATTATCCCAAGTGCTCTTTGGGGATATAGATGGACTTCCACTAAAATAATATTCATTAGAGAATTCAACCATCGAACCATCATCGCCGTCAAGATTCACCTCCGCAATGCGGTCGAAAGCATTCAGGGCGGCTAAAGATATTGCCATCCCCGCCAATCCGTAGGCGCGGTCGTCCTCATTCGAATAAGCCAAATTCAGTTCTTTCTCATTTTTATCTTTTTCATTCTTATCTTTCATAGTAAAATAGTTTTTCTGACCTTAAAATTTAACATTCAAAATACCAAGGAAGTTTATTCCCTCCAAAGGAAGATCCGGAAGCATTTCCTCATGGCGATTAAGCAAATTCCGAATTTCAGCACCGACACTGATCTTATCTGTAATTTGATATTCACCTCTCAAGTCGAGACGACTAAGGCTTCCCGGCAGCAATAGCCGCTTAGCCCTGAGACGATAGTCAAGTCCGATTGAAAGTTTTTCATAGGGTGAAGATTCAGCAGAAACATCAGCAGTAAAGGCAGCCCTGTCAAATCCGTTGAAGTATCCCTTGCTGCCATCTTGCGGTTGCCAAGAAAATTTACCGTTCAATGCCAAATACTTGCTGAATTTATATCCGGCATTGGCTCCCAAACAGAATCCATGTATATTTCCTGATTCCGAGAAAGCATTTTCCGGCAATTTCTTATTGTTGAGCAATGATTGATAATATCCTCCGAAAGTCTCGTCGAGCGTGGTGCGCCAGCCTCCCTCAATTCCGAATGTCCATTTCCCTCCGGGATTTAACTGAAGTGCCAGAAGTGCATCTATAGGAGAGTAGGCAGCTTGATGGCATCCCATTCCCGGATCAGAATAATAATCATACATGTGAGACCAAGCAAGGGTGCGGAAATGAGTGCCACCTCCTGCCTTTGCTGTAAATGCCAAAATCCCTTTTCTTGCGGAAAACATTACATCCGGGGCAATCCTAAATCTTGTATTGTCTCCGTTGCCTACCAGTGCTGCATTGATTCCAAGCCTCATCGAAAATATTTTACCCGAGTAGAGATAGGATGGCAAGAGTTCCCCTCGATTCAGGTCATTGCCAACAGAGTTGATCACTCCCGAATATCGCAAGCCAAGTTCAATGGTTCCACGTTTTCCTGCTTTGCACTCCATCTTTCCACCAATATTTATAGCTGTTTCGCGAGTCCCTTTTTCTTTTGCAATCTCGCTAAGGATATAGGGGTTAGGAAGATAGGCATGGCTATAGCCGAAATATCTTACGTCGGCATTTGCAGCATATGAGAAATTTTCATTCACAGTGCCGTGCCATGCTGCATTTGCATATACATCATTGAGATTTTGGGTAGGTGCCTGGATTTTGCCTTGTTTTACGGGTCCGATTGCGGTTCCGTAATAATTAAAATATTCGTAATGGTATTGAGCGGCGGCAGTCAATTCTCCTGCATTTCCAAATTTCTGTTGAATGTCGGCTCCGATGGTTTCATCATATCGGAAACGCTTGTCAGCAGCCGGAGTGCCTGTGGAAGCATCCTCATTCCATGCTTGCCATAGAGAGGTGGAATTGTGCTGAAGATATATGTTGAGGCGAGTATTGTCATTCTTGATAGCATTGTAGCCGGCAGAGAGCGACGAATTAAGCCAACTGCCCAAGGCAACGTTAATGTAGCCTTTCGATGAGTCGAATGCCTTTGTAGCTCTCCAGCCGGTAGCCTCCATGGGAAGTGCGTCGGGTGCGAAAGCCGCCATTACTCCCTTTCGGTCGTAGGTCATAGGAGAATCTGGCACCTTTAGCGTCAAGGCTGTGGGAAGTACGGAAATCCGGTCAGCCGCTATCACCTCCGGCTTATACCTTCCTTCCACAGTGACAGACTCCGATATATTCTGGGCAGACCCCAAAAAAGGGATCATCCCCAATAATATTAATATTGTTCTCTTCATATCAATTCAACATTCAAAAATTCGTCAGCCTCTCTGCAATCGCTTCTTCGATATCCGCTTCATCTCCGGGATAGTTATCCCGCAGGCTCTTCAGATATTCCTTTGCAAGATAGTCATTCCCATCAGCATGATAGGCATCTGCTAAAGATATGAATCCTCTTGCCAACCAATAGGCATGTACCGATCCGGCATCCGTGAACTTCTCCAATACGTCAAGAGCCTTCTTGACGTCCCCTTGCTCAAGATACCAATCTCCCAGTTCTACAGCAGCCCTTGCTCCGGCGATGGAGTTGGGTGACTTTGCAAGTTCTTGCAGAGCCTTCACTCCAGCCTGAGTCTGCCGGCTATGCAGCATTCCCGAAGCCTCATAGAATCGGGCTTCTTCTGCGTCTTCAGCCGACACTCCGCCCAGCGTAAGCAACCGCCGTGCATATTCAAGGCGTTGTGAGGCGTTGTCGGTAGTTCGCATCACTCCGGCAGTGGCTTCCGGGGCAAATTCCGCTCCTCCGCGTTGCTCAAGGTCGAGATATGCTTCAAGTGCTTTTTTTCGGTTGCCGGCATTCTCCAACAAGTCTCCCTTTAGGAAAAGGGCAGCCCCTACCTGTGGGGCATCACCCCTGTCGGACAGCAGACGGTTGAGATATATCAGAGTCTTTGTGGCATCTCCTGCATTGTCGGCAGCCTCAGCCAAGTCCATCAAAGCATTAGCAAGATATCTGCCGTCGGGGAAGTTATTGACGTATTGTTCGAGGGGTGCGGTATTGCTCTGATTTGCGGCATATACAGTCTCTGCAGCTTCAAAGGTGATTGCATCCATCTCATCGGGGTCTATCTGCGGAGCACCATTGATGCCGGCAAGCGTATGTGCATATTCCACCAAGCTGCCATCGGCAGCGCATATCCTGCGCATGTCGTCGTTGGCTATGGAAGCTTCTTCGCTGGTGGGCCAGTTGCGGATCACCTCCAGGTATGCCTTTTTTCCTTTCTCCGTTTCGCCTTGTTTCATATATGCGAGGGCGAGGGCGAGTGATCCTGCTCGAGTCTTGTTGTCTTTGGGATATTCGCGCTTTAGTCTCTCGAAGTATGGGGCGGCTTTGTCCGGCTGGTCGAGCGCAGCCATTGTGTTTCCTGCCTCAAGAAGCACTTCAGAGGTCCATTTAGAATTGGGGCGCTCTTTGAGGAAGGCATTCAGTTTCTTCATTTTTGAATCCGTACTCTCAATGACACCCATCACTACCGCGTATCGGAATGTGGCATAGTCGGCATCCCCCATTCCTTCGCGAGAAGCACGCTGGTATTTTTCGGCCGCTTTTGAATAGTCGCCTGAATAGATTAGGCAGTCGCCCTCTCGCACGAGAGCATCACCTTTGATGGCGGAAGAGGCATCGCTGCTCTCTGCCAGGTTTGCGAAGTTTTTCAAAGCCTCTTTCCAGTTGCTGTTCTTAAACTGGGAATACGCAAGCCCATATCGGGCATTCGTCTTGTTGTCGCGTGAGAGATTTCCTTTCAATGCGGTTGCGTAAGCAGTTGCGGCGGCTCTGTAGTCGCCCGAGCCGTACAGGGCTTCCCCCAACCATACGCGTGCTTCATTGGCAAGATTGGCATCTGTGCTTATCATGTCAGCCGCCTCACGAAGATGAGAAATGGCGGTATTAAGGTGTCCTGATGTGATTTCGCTTGTGCCGAGTTTATAAAGTATCTTCTGTTTCGTGGCGAGTGTCTCCTTCGAAGGATTTTTCACCTTATTTATATATGAGAGGGCCTTCGTATAATCGTGCTCATGGAAATAAGCAGAAGCCAAACTTTCCTGCACTTCAGAAGCATAACGTGAATTGGGGTATTTCTGCAAGAAATCCTCAAGAGCAGAGACATTGCTGGCGAAAGGTGCATTTCCTCCTTTTGTGAGTGCCACGATATGGTTATAGAGGGCTGTCTCAGCCACATTCTCGTCGAAAGCCAAGGTAGCAGCTTTGTCGAAAGCCATAGCGGCGGCATTCATGTCACCCTTCTGTTCTGCTATCTGTCCTAAATATAAGTAAGATCCTTGCGCTATGGCATTGTGTCGGTCGGTCAATGTACGCAAGTTCTTTTCTGCTTCTGTCAGATTCCCGTCGGCATACTGAAGAGCGCCCAAAGCGTAAAGGGCATCATCGTTGGGGGTGTCGACTGCAGCTACAAACTCTTCAAGGTGAGGACGAGCTTGGGCGTAATCCCCTTTCTTGAAATAACTGAGACCGGCTATGCGGTGGAGTTCCGGCAATAGTTCTTCTACCGGACTCTTTGCCATGAGCGTCAATGAGTGGTCGATCACATCATCATATTCTCCGCGCAGATATTCTATCTGCGACATGTAGTAGAGGGGTTCTATGCCGTCGGAGACATACTGCCTATCAGTGCGTACAAGATTCGGGCGGCTACCTGCAGTTGCCCGTCTACCTCGCCTTGTAGTTTTGACTTCTCCGGTCGGGTCTTCTGATGCATCATTCGTTGTTAATGAATTATCATTAGACGAGACTTCCTTCATCATCTCATAGGCAGTGTCGTAATCCTTATTAAGATAATGAATGTAGGCGGTATAATATTTTGCTGCTCGCGAGTATTCCGTTTTTTGGGCTATTTCAGCCAAAAGCGGATCCGCTTGTTCGGGAAGTCCGCACTTGATATAAGCCAAGGCTTTTCGGTAAGAATATAGATTTTTTTGATCGGAGGCGAGATTTGCTATGTCCACTTTCGCATACTCCTCAATGGCTTCATGCCAATCATGATGAAGCCAATGCCAGTCGCCCATGGTAAGGATAGCCTGGGTGGTCTTCGGATAAGTCGGAAATTCTGTGACGAGTCGGCTTAGCACTGTAAGGCATTCCGAGTCCCCGCGCTCAAAAAGGGCGGAACCATTTACAGCCAACCACTCAGCCTTCATTTCCGGACTCAGCGACAGGAAATCATCGGAACATAATGAAGTCTGGTCCAAAGCACCCAAAGGATTGCCTATAGCAAGCATTCTGGCAGCCCTATAGACATCTCCCGGACTTAACGGGTCGGTGAAACTTAATGGCATTTGGCCATATACGGGGATAGACAAGCCGAGTCCCCCGGCAGCCAAAGCCAATGAAAAAGCCAGCGAATGGCTTCCCTCTAAAAATACGCGAAACAGTTTCATATCGCAAAAGTAGCGCATTTCCCCCAAACCACCAAATTTCCCTCCTCTTTTTTCCTACCTCTATGCTTTAATGGACAATGGGGGCTAACTTTAATCTTATGTGCATAATCTCGCGCAGAGGGCGCAGAGGGGGTAGGGTCGCGGGGATGTTTCACCTTCGACAAACCTGCTGCGCATGGGGGAGTGTTGATTTTGGGGGGAG
>CAMWQF010000146.1 GCA_947176285.1 uncultured Porphyromonadaceae bacterium | reverse complement strand
CCTCGACCTCGACCGCATAGAATCCAATCTCCGCTGCCTATGACTCCCCCATTTTGGGGAGAGGGATCAAGGTTTCGAGGGATAAGGGGATTCTAAAGTATTAGCGCTTGCGCAGTATTAGAGACCTTGACACCTTAATACCCTGATACCCTGACACCTTGACACCTCGACACCTTGACACCTGGACACCCAATTAAAAATACTGCGCAAAGCGCCGATACTGAGCCTCCGGCTCTAATACTGAGGCGAAGCCTCTAATACTCCGCAAAGCGCCCCCCCTCGACACCTCCCTTGCAGATTCCAACAAAAATGCTTATCTTTGCGGAAAGATTAAAATACAAGTTATATGGGAAGACAAGTAATAGCGAAAACTGATTGCGCATTTTGCTCCAAGCAAATTGAAATAGCCACTGAAGATTTGGCATGGGAACATATTTTCGATTGTGGAGAAACCGACGATAATCCAGAACTCAAAGATTTTTCCATAAGCCAGAAAATTCATTGTCCACACTGTAAGAAAGACAATGACATTAAGATAGTCATGAAAGGAAAAGATATTGCCGACCTTGACCTAACTTCAGTCAAAGTAATCAATTTTTCAGAAATAAAGAAATCGATCGGCTCCTTATAATTCTCCGCCACATAAATCCCGCATGCGCAGCCGGTTTGTCGAAGGTGAAAGTGACATTTCTCGGACGCATTTGAACTTGATCAGACCGTTAGAAACCTAAGACCTTACGGAAAATTCCATATTTCTAAAGATGGAGATCTGCTTATCGTATACTTTGAAGGAGCCCGAGCCTTATATCTATATAATGAAAAAGCAAAGAAACTATTCCTTGACTTACTTAAATCAAAATACGGGCTTTAAACTGGCAGATCATTAGTTTGATTGACAAGGTTTTTGCAATTCCCATATAATATCATGCTAAGGTAAATTGTCAATTAATCTCCGGCATGCCATAGCTTGTTTCAACTGAAAAAAAAATTTAGACACCTCACTTATACTGCGAGACCGATGCTGCGGTTTCGCCACTCATACATTGCCCAATGAAAAAATATTTAAGTTTTTTTCTTTTATCTTTTATCATTATCCAAGCACTGCCAGCTGAAGCTGTCAAAAGAATAACAGCAAATCCTGTCAATATCGCCTCACGGCTGGTAATCAAACAGGATTCCGCCAAGGTAGCCTCGACCCTTGAATACTACGGCTACACCCACCAACCCTCCCAAGAGGGTTACACAGTATTCAAGCACTCAGACGGCTCTGTAATCCGCTTTGCATACCAAAATCAAGACTCCAAGCAGTCATACCCCACTATCCAAGTACACACGAATACAACAAAACCCAAAATAGAAAAAACACTCTCCGACCTCGACTATAAAAAAGCTGGCAATCACTACGAAACGGCTGCATCCAAATACAGTTCCTACCTTACCAAGTGCACCTTCGGTCCCGGTAAATACGTGACCTTCGACCGCAAAAAGAAATAGTCATTCTACTCAAAAGAAATATTTGGAAATCCTAATCTCCAGACGGGATCATGTTAAAAAAACAAACTCATAGCTTTTAGCAAGTACTGGAGGATCAATACTACACACATCCACACGTATTCGCCTCCGGCTCGCCATCGCTTTTCATTGATAACCCAAACTATAAGATAATATGAAAAAATTAACACTTATCGCACTCCTCTTCCTTTCTTTATTAACAAACTTGCACATGAAAGCTGAAGATACAGTTATGACTGCAGAAGAAAAGAACAACTGGGGCGGAAAGTTGATCAAATCGCCATTCGGTCTCGGCCTCGATATCCAGACCAAATACTTGTGGCGCGGCATGGAGATGATGACAGAGGACTCTGCTCCAGTTCTTTTTCCCTCGGTCAATTATTCATACAAGGGTCTTTTCGTCTATGCAATGGGTGGCTATTCAATTAACGGCAAGTATGCTGAGGTTGACCTCGGAGCTAGCTATACTCTTGATAATGGTCTCGGAATAGCATTCAATGACTACTATTACCCTACAGTTGACCAACAAGAAGATGAGTATATGGGTGGAGGAAAGCATACCGGGCACTGGCTCGAAGCTGCCATATCATTCACCCCAGATAAGATTCCTTTCTTTGCTACGTTGAGCAATTTCTTCTACGGTGCTGACAAGTACATTGATAAAGAAGGCAAGGAAAAGCAGGCATATTCAACCTATCTTGAATTAGGCACCTATTATGACTTCCTAAATTACAATCGACTAACGTTCACTATGGGCACAGCCTTGAACAAGTCATGCTACAATGGTTACGCTCATGATTTCTCAGTTTGCAACCTTGAACTGAAATATACCTACAACGTCACTTTCAAGAGTGGATGGGCTCTGCCTCTCAACGTGGCGTATATCTACAATCCTGTATTCGACAAGTCGTTTGTTAACTTCACTGCAAATTTCGCATTCTGACAAAAGAATACCATGGTGCAACGTAATGCCATAATCCTTGCGGCAGGTACAGCCTCAAGGTTTGTCCCTCTTTCACAAGAGTGTCCCAAGGGCTTGCTTGAGGTAAAAGGAGAGATTCTGATTGAACGGCAGATACGTCAGCTTCAGGAAGCAGGGATATCCGAGATTTATGTCGTTGTTGGCTACAAGGCAGAAATGTTTGAATATCTCAAGAATAAATTCGGAGTTGAACTCGTATTTAACGAGGACTATGCAAGATACAACAACACGTCGTCCATGATACGTGTGTTGGATAAACTTGGAAACACTTTCATATGTTCCTCGGACAATTATTTCCCACAAAATGTTTTCAAGGGGAATCCACGCCAAAGCTATTACAGTGCATTATTTGCGGAAGGCCCCACTTCCGAATACTGCATCCATATAGATGAAAATGATTGCATCAGGGGCGTTGACATCGGAGGTAAGGATTCTTGGTATATGGTAGGCCATGTATATTTTTCCAAAGATTTCAGTGACAGTTTCAAGGATCTGCTCAAGAAGGAATATTATAGGGACGAAACCAGACTTGGCTACTGGGAAGATGTCTTCATCAAGAATATCAAGAAACTTCCACTTATGAGAGTCAACCGGTATAATGATGGAGAAATAATGGAATTTGACAATATCGATGAACTTCGGCAATTTGACTCCAGTTATGTCAATGACACACGCTCCAAGACAATAAAGATGATCTCCAACCGTCTTGGATGTGAAGAATCAGAATTGACCGGATTCTCAAAAATTTCCAATAGGGGAATACATGTCAAGTTTTCGTTCCTCTTTAATAAAGAAACTTATGTCTACAACAGCGAATGCGATTCGCTGAATAGAATATGAAAACAGCGGTAATCCTATCGGCCAGAAAGGAACGTGATTCTGCAATTCCCTATCCACTGATTCCATTTGAAGAAGGAGTTTGCATTATAGATCGGACACTTTCAATACTGAGGGAATGTGGATACCAACGAATAATTATTGTCGCTGGTTATGAATTTCACCTTTTCGAAAAATATAGAGCCGAAGATGTGCAGGTAATAGAGAATACCGATTACGAATTCACTGCCTCAATGGGTTCTCTTGCCCTTTGTCGGAATCTCGTGGACTCAGATTTCCTTCTTGTAGAGGGTGACACATTCTTTGAAAAGAAAGTCGTTGAGAGACTCTCATCATTGGAGTCCGGCAACTGTCTTTCAATGACAGAGGAAAGCGGTTCGGGAGATGAATGTTTCATGGAGACAAGGAGTGGATTCGTCACAAAGATCACAAAGGACCGACACCGTGTCATAAGGTTTGAGGGTGAGATGATGGGCATTTCGAGAATTTCCAAATATACTTTCCAAAAGATGCTGTTTGTTTGGGATAATTCTCAAAATCCTTATCTTAATTATGAATATGTCCTGATGGATGTAACGGACTCTCTTGACAGGCCTTACTTAAGGTTCAAGAATATAATCTGGGGGGATGTAGATTGCAAGGAGGATTTTAAGAGGCTTGAGAATACTATATACAGGTCTTTACAAAGAAAGGAAAATCCTTTTGACAAGGAAAATCTGGAAAGCCACCTAAAGCAGATTTTCCCCTATGAAGATGTATCTAAGGCTGAAATCATCCAGATTGGAGGGATGAGCAACAAGAACTTTAAGGTGGACATCGGCGGCAGGAGTTACGTTCTCCGGGTCCCGGGCAATGGTTCTGACGGTATGGTTGAAAGGGCCAATGAGGAATTTAATGCCATTGAGGCATGCCGGCTTGGAGTTAATCCACCCATTCGATATTTCAATCCAAAGACCGGAATAAAACTCGCAGATTTCATCGAGAATGCGGAGACACTGACAGCCGCCACTATACAGAGGCATGATAATATGCGAAAGATCGCGGAAATCTACCGTACAATACACAATTCTCATGTACGCCTGAAAAATGAGTTCAACGTATTTCAGGAAATAGAGAAATATGACAGGCTCATCGATAAAGCCGGTGCTTTCATGTACAAAGGATGGGAAGAGGTCAGGCCGAAGGTCATGAGCCTTGAGAATCATTTGAACTCACTCGGGGTCGATCTCAAGCCATGTCATAACGACGCGCTGTATGAGAACTTCATAAAGGCGACAGACGGAACAATATTCTTGATTGACTGGGAATATTCTGGCATGAATGATCCTATGGCAGACTTTGCAGCCCTGTTCATTGAAGCAGAATTTGAGGAAGAAAACGAGGATTATATCCTTGATAAGTACTTTGAAGGCAATATCCCCGGCAATGCAAGAGAGAAGATACTCTGCTATCAGATACTGTGGGATTACCTGTGGGCACAATGGACTGTGATAAAGGAGGCTAAAGGAGATGATTTCGGCACATACGGCATCGACAGATTCAATCGGGCCATTAAGAACTTAAAACAACTAAACATAAAGCAATGACAACAGAGAAGAGAGAGATAGACTGGATGACCATGCTCATTCCGTTTGCCATAGTAATCGCCATGATGGCAGTATTCATGATAGTCCCGGATCAATCAAAAAATGTGGTGGACACACTGAGAGGTTTCTTCGGGGACACGATAGGGATATATTATCCGATTCTCGCCATAGGGTGCGTGCTCATAACACTGTATCTCGCGCTGACACCGAAATACGCGGATGTAAAACTCGGTGACATCGAAAAACCTCAGTACTCAAACTTCAAGTGGGGGACGATGATCTTTACCTCAACGATGGCTGCCGACATAATGTTCTACTCTCTCATAGAGTGGGCCCTCTATGGCGGTGAGCAGCATGTTCAAGATTTAGGAGGACTCCAGATGTGGGCTCCCACATTCACACTTTTCCACTGGGGGCCGCTCGCTTGGGGATTCTATGTCATCCTTGCGGTATGTTTTGCTTTCATGATTCATGTACGCCAACGTCCACGCCAACGCTTCTCCGAAGCATGCCGTCCGTTATTAGGTAATAAGGTTGATGGTTTCTGGGGAAAGGTGATTGACGTGACTGCCATATTTGCCGTCGTCTGCGCGACAGCCACGACGTTTTCTCTTGCGACACCGCTTCTGACAAACGCCATGGGCAGCGTGTTCGGATTCACACCTACTACAGGAATAACGATACTGGTTCTTCTGCTTATATGCGCTGTATACACTATCACGGTTCTGTTCGGACTGACGGGCATAAGCAAACTGGCTGGCATCTGCTCTTATCTTTTCTTTGCGATACTCCTATATTTCCTTTTCCTCGGAGGAGAGACACAGTACATAATTGAGACTGGTTTCCAGTCTGTTGGCAATCTTGTCCAGAACTTTATAGGGCTGTCCACGTACATGGATCCATTGCGTGAGAACGGATTCGCGCAGAACTGGACTGTATATTACTGGGCTTACTGGCTCGTATGGTGTGTTGCTACACCTTTCTTCATAGCGATAATATCAAAGGGCAGGACGATACGAAATGTGGTGTTCGGATCATTCGGATGGGGACTTGCCGGAACTTACATGTCGTTCATCATCCTCGGCAACTATGGTCTTGCCCAGCAGATGAAGCACGGAGTCGATGCCATCGGTCACATCGGAAACGGAGGAGAAATGTACGAGGCAATACTCATGATATTTGACACACTCCCGTTGCCATGGCTTGCTCTACTTCTACTTACAATCACCATGATTGCATTTTACAGTACCACTCTTGACGGTATTACCTATGTAACCTCCTCTTACAGCTACAAGAAAATCTCTCCGGATGAAGAGCCGTCTCGTAAGATACGAGGATTCTGGAGTATAATGCTCATACTGCTTCCGATCGCTCTTTTGTTTGCAGAGAATTCACTATACAGTCTTCAAGGAGTGACCATTATTGCAGCATTCCCGGTTGGAATCCTCTTGATATTGATTGTTATCAGTTTCTTTAAGGATTTTAATAGTTGGGCGACAGTAGAGGAATTAAAAAAGAGATAGCGTAGATAAATGAAGCAAAGTTTCAAAGAGACAAGAGTAAGAGGCCGGATGCGAAGAGTTAAGAATCAAGTGGATTCCTTGACACCCTGACATCTCGACACTCTTAAACCCTTGAAACCTTGAAAATCAATGAATTTCGATTCCAAACATAAGAGCGATGTAGAGCATAGACTTTAGTATTTCGAAGATACTGAGGTGCTTATCCGTGTGGATAAGGCTGAGGATAAGAGGATAGTTTCCAAGTCAAAGGATTACCTCGAATTGATATTGGATGAGATGGAGAAGGTCACTTATATCTATACATAGACTCTTATCTGTGATCTGTTGATGACAGGGTTTGCCCCTTCGGGAACAGTCAAAGATAGGATGGACTTTGAGAAAAGGCTTATGGACAGGTTGGGGAGATTGATAAAGTCGGAAAAGAATGTCCGCTCCAAGGGAAAGAACGAAATTCTTATTGAAGAACTGCTGTTGGCATCCATGTATCTCGAAAATAACTTCTTGGAATACAAAGGCTGCGACATCTACACGTCCTACTGTAAGCCACTTATTTTACATCTTGTAGGCTAAAGAAATTTAAGTAACTTCGCGCCCATAACCAACTTTAATGATTATGGACACATCGAAGAACTAC
>CAMWQF010000145.1 GCA_947176285.1 uncultured Porphyromonadaceae bacterium | reverse complement strand
GGGGATGTCGGGGTCGTTGCCGGAAAGGCATTTTACACGATATTCGGAGGGGGAGAATCCGGTGTAGCGCTTAAAGTGTGATGAAAAATGTGGCTGAGACGTGAATCCGATCTTATATGCCACTTGCGTGACTTCAATATCAGGACGACGCAACAGTTCACAAGCACGCTTGAGACGGATGTTGCGGATATAATCGCTCGGAGTCATTCCGATGAGATCTTTCATCTTCCTGTGAAGCTGCGCACGACTGACACCAACTTCCATTGACAGTTTCTCTACATTCAAATCAGGATCGTCGATATGGGCATTGATAACTTTCATGATGCGCTCCAACAGCAACTCATCATTTCCTTTCATTTCGGGAGCGTCAATCTTCCCTTCTATATCCTGTGCACCGGAGAATTTACCTTTCAAACGCTGCCTGTTTTCTATGAGCGTATCAACCATAGCGGAAAGTTCATCTGCATTGAATGGTTTTCCAAGATAACCGTCAGCACCTTTATCCCAACCGGACATTCTGTCGGATAGAGAGGTCTTTGAACTGAGCAACACCACCGGGATATGATTGAAATTGGCATTCGATTTCATTCTTTTAAGCAGCGTAAGGCCATCCATCTCAGGCATCACCACGTCACTAATGACAATATCCGGAATCCAATCGCCCACAATCTTTAGAGCTTCCGAGCCATTGGCTGCCATCTTCACCTTATAATATTTGCTCAAGATAGAAGCAATGTATCCGCGAAGTTCATTGTCGTCGTCAACCACCAAAACCTTACCGCCTGCCGATATAGGCTTAGGACGTGTTGAGATTTCTGCTGCAGTTGTGGACCCGGACATGATAAGATGACGTCCTGATTCATTATCATCAGAGGGACACTCTACAAGTTCACCTTCCTGATATACAGATTCATCCAATGGCAAAGTCACTGTAAATACGCTTCCATTTGTACCATCTTCTCGATTTTCCGCAGATATTTCTCCATGATGCAATTTTACGAGCCTGCGACACAGATCGAGACCTATTCCAAATCCGACTGTTGCAGAAGCATGGCTCTCCCTTATACGATAGAACGGCTCGAAAAGCATTTGCTTGAATTTAGGATCAATGCCTATACCGGTATCCGTAATCTTCACCTGCATGCTACGCCCTAATCTACTATCCTCTACCACATCAACCGAGACGTTAATATCTCCGCCTTCGGGTGTATATTTAATGGCATTCGAGAGAAGATTTGACAATATCTTATCAAAATTATCGCGGTCGATCCACACAACTCCGGGATTACTGATTTCTGTGAACGTCAGCGTCTGCTTCTTATCGGCAGCCTGGGCAGCAAACAACTCTACCATTTCCTTGATAAACACCACAGAATCTGTAGCCCTGCAACTAAGGCGCATCTTGCCCTTGTCGAGCTTTTGAATATCAAGGAGCTGATTAAGAAGTCCCATCACCCTCTGAGCGTTCCTGTGCATCACGTTTAGCTTAGCATTTGTTTCGGGATCGGTCTGATTTTTCATCAGAGACTCAAGCGGACTCATCACAAGAGTCATCGGAGTACGGATATCGTGGGAGATGTCGGTGAAAAACTTGATTTTATCCTCATTCACCTCTTCTTCTTTCTTCTTTTTAAAGACAATGAAAGCAAGAGCCACAATAGAAAGGAATATGAAAATATAGACAAGTTTTGCCCAAATAGTCCAATACCAAGGATAGGAAACTTCTATCCTTATCCTCTTTACCGGAGAGACGACGTTGTTTTCCACAGCGCAGATTTCAAGGTTGTAGGTTCCCGGATCAAGATGAGAGAGATTTATGGTATTCTCACCTGGATGTCCCACAATCCACTGCTCCTTCTTATCAAGACGCCACATGTATCTGATATTAGAGGCATCTCGGAAGTCCATTGTAGACAATCTAAACGTCAATGCATTGTCTTTATAAGACAGGCGCAACACATCAGGGTCGGCACCTGAGGAATGAACTACTTCACATAAACTTTTATTTGAGTTCGGGGCTATGCGCTTACCATTGATGAAAACAGCAGACACCTTAATTTCATTATCAAAAACTGAGCGTGACAATGAATCCGGACGAAAAGAAGTGATGCCCTGATCGCTTCCAAGAAATACGGTATTGGATTCAGGAGCAAATCTTGCATGATTGAAGGAATTCTCTACAAGGCCGTTTCCTCCATAAAAGGAAAAGATTGTGTCATTATCAGCCGGTATATATGAAAGGCCTTTCATTGTGCCTATCCATTTAGCACCGGTGTGGTCTCGAGTGATGGTGCGCACATCATTGTCGCTCAACCCATTGGCTGTAGTGAATTTTTCCAGCACTCCTTTTTTAGGATCAAGATGAATAAGGCCATGACTCGTGCCTACCCAAACTGATTCATCGGTAAGGCATGGAGCTATGGCGAAAGTAGCCCCCTTAAGGAATGGCTCCTGATCTATTTCAATAAAGCGGTTGGTCTTAAGGTCGAAGCATGCAATTCCACCGTATAAACCAATCCAGACCTTTCCATCGTTGGTGCGGGTCATGCAAGCAACAAAAGGATTTGAAAGGGTGTTGCTTTCAGCCTTATATGGCAACCATTTTTTATCGCCTGTATTCATGTCATATCTCATGATGCCAACACCATGGACACCGATAAAGATTTCTCCTGGATTTCCGGGGGCAGACACAAGCAAACGGAACTTGCCGGGAATATCCAAGAACTTACTTACCGCACCCGATTGGGCATCAAATGTCCAAAGTCCACTGTTGGCGACACTAAGCAGAAATGAATTATCAGAGAGGGGCTGTATATGCGTGATAGCCCCGCTATCGGGAATGACGGAAGTCTTTATTAATTTCCCTTCAGGCGAGAACACCCCTATCCTACCCTTATCTATACAAGTAATCACATTACCTTTCCACGAAGTCATGGCACTCATGCCACCGCCAAAGTCAGGAAATGAATGGTTGAGTTTTCGATAGACAAACGGGATATTCTTGCCCGGGACCATAACAATGCCGCTATAGTTACAGCCAAGCCAAAGATTTCCATCAGGAGCCCCGAAAACTGCCCCAATCTTTGCCACTGCAAGATTGAGAAACGGGCAAAATATATCGACACAAGGACTTACAATATCTGATTTCGGACTTACCGACCAAAGTCCTTTGCCTGATGTGGCAACATAGACACCGCTTTTAGTGGAGTTCGAGAGATTATTTATGTAAAGGGGAGTGTCACACTCAAGCCTATTAAATTCAAAGGTGGATGTATTTATACGGAAAATGTCAGAAGTAGTGCATGCGAGCACATTGCCATCTTCTTCAACAGAAAGGGAAACTATGTAAGCGCCGTCGGAAACCTTAATTGGGGTGATCCCACCATTAGGAGCCATGGAATATACAGTACCATTACCTGAGCCGATATAGAGTCTTCCGGACGGAGTGGAGACTATTGAGTTAAAACCTGCTTCGAAAGACCGTGCAAGATATTTGACCGCCACCGGAGTATCATTGCTATTTTTATCGCTCACGATATAAAGTCCAACTCCGGAGACCAAGAAAGTGACGGTGCCATCCGATTGCTCAGCAAGACCTATAATGTATCCATAAAAATCTTTTGAGGGAAGAGGAATCACCTTAAAATTATCCTCTGCCGCGTCATAGAGGTTAAGGCCATTGGCGGTGGCTACCCAAACGCGGCCTTTAGAGTCGCAAAGAAGTCCCAAAATGCGATTGTCGCTGAGCGACCCTTCCACCGAGTCATCATGACGATAGACATCATAACTATTACCATCAAAGCAGAGCAGTCCGCGGTCGGTGCCAACCCAAATAAAGCCATCCCTGTCTTGACAGAAACTCGTGTAATCTCCGGCAACCGGGACATCATTATCAAACAAGCGCGCTATACGCTGCTGCGCTGAAATATTCGGAACGACAGATGAGAAAAAAAGGAATGTCAGCAAGTATATTAATATCCGACTCATTGGAGAAAAATCAAATGTTAGGTCTAAATAATAGATTATTAAGGAGATGATGCAAATTTAATAAAAATTTTTGAATTACGAACAAAAAAATTGCTACAAATTTGAATTATTTAATATTTTACGAATTCTAATGTGTCAAGACCGGTTCATTTTACAAATATAAATGTATTTTACTACATCTGAGAAATGAATATTGGAATTTTTTTCTTAATTTTGCATGACTAATTGGCCTAATTAGTCTAATTGGGCTAATTGGGCTAATTGGGATCAATTAGGCTAATTGGATTATCGAGTTTATGGATCTGATAATTTTGGATTAATAAGGAAAATACCATGAATAGAATCATCAAGGGAATAGTGTTATTCTTAGCTTCGCTTTCGATGTCGCAGAACTTGGCTGCACTGGACAATTATGGGATTACAACGACTACTCCACAGGACGGATATTTCCCGCTGATCACAAAAAACGGTAATGTATCGAGTCCTACTGCCATTTTGACGGATGTGAACGACTTGCCGGGGATAGCGATCGCTGCAGAAAATCTTTCAAAAGACTTTGGGAAGGTGTGCGGAAAGGATGCTAAGTTATTAAAAGGGAATAATGCAGAACTTCCTAACAGGCTTATCATAGCAGGATCGGCGGAAAGCAAACTCATAAAAGACCTTTTCAAGAAGAAAAAAATAAATGAATCTGATCTCAAGGGGAAATATGAGAAGTATCTGATGACTACAGTAGCCAATCCACTCCCGGAAGTTGACGAGGCTCTCGTGATTGCAGGAAGCGACCGACGGGGAACCATCTACGGCATATACGAGCTTTCAGAGCAGATCGGCGTGTCCCCATGGTACGACTGGGCAGATGTGCCTGTGGCAAAGTACGATGAACTCTACATTGCACATGGAACATATACAGCCGGAGAGCCGGCAGTGAAATACCGAGGCATATTCCTCAATGACGAAGCTCCATGCCTCACAGGATGGGTGAAAAATACTTACGGCACTGATTATGGCGACCACAGATTCTATGGCAGAGTATTCGAGCTTCTGCTCCGTCTGCGCGCGAATTTCATGTGGCCCGCTATGTGGGCGTGGGCTTTCTATGCCGATGACAAGGAAAATATGAAGACTGCAGATGAGATGGGGATAATAATGGGCACGTCTCATCATGAACCAATGGCACGTAACCATCAGGAATGGGCACGCCATCGCAAGGAAAATGGGGCTTGGAACTATTCGACCAATCAGGATGTAATCGACAGATTTTTCACAGAAGGGATACAGCGGATGAAGGGAACCGAAGATGTTGTCACCATAGGGATGCGTGGAGATGGAGATGAGGCGATGAGCGCAGAAGCCGACGTGGCACTTCTTAAGAAAGTAATCGACAATCAAAGAAAGATAATCGCTAAAGAAACAGGAAAAAAGGCAAAGGAGACTCCGCAGGTTTGGGCCCTATATAAAGAGGTGTTAGACTATTATGATGCCGGCCTTCGAGCTCCTGACGATGTGATATATTTGCTATGCGATGATAACTGGGGAAATGTGAGACGACTTCCGAATGCAGAGGAAAGAAAGCATCCGGGAGGATGGGGAATGTATTATCATGTGGACTATGTCGGCGCTCCGCGCAACAGCAAGCTTCTGAACTGCACACCCATACAGAATATGTGGGAACAACTTGAACTTACCTATGACTATGGAGTAGACAAGCTGTGGATACTTAACGTAGGCGACCTCAAGCCTATGGAATACCCTATCACACTATTCCTTGACATGGCATGGAATCCCAAACAATTCACTGCTGACAATCTGCTTGGACACACATTGCGCTTCCTTGAGCAGCAGTTAGGTCCTGATCAAGCCAAAGAGGCTGCCAGAATATTTAATCTGCTTTGCAAATATAACGGAAGAGTGACTCCGGAGATGCTTGACCGGAATACCTACAATTTAGAAACCGGAGAATGGAAGCAAGTGGCAGATGACTATATGCGTCTGGAAGCAGAAGCGCTTCGCCAGTATCTGACACTTAAGCCTGAGCAAAAGGATGCTTATAATGAATTGATTTTGTTCCCATTGCAACTGATGTCAAATCTATATCAGATGTATTATGCACAGGCTATGAATCATCATGCTTATGAAAACAGGCTTCCTGAGGCAAATGAATGGGCTGCAGAAGTGAAGCGCTGTTTCGATAGAGATTCAGAACTTATGAGGAGTTACAACAAGGATATCGCAGGAGGAAAATGGGACGGCATGATGACGCAGAAACATATCGGATATACAAGTTGGAACGATTCATTCCCGGCTGATATGCTTCCGGAAACGTTTACGCTCGATTCTCAGGATGCAATCGCCGGCGGATATGTTTTCAAGCCAAGCGAGGGTGCAATCGTGATTGAGGCAGAGCATTTCAACAGCGCATTAGATGCCGCAAACGGTGCTGAATGGGAAGTGTTGCCATATGTGGGGCGTACGTTAAGTGGCGTGGCTGTTCGTCCGTATACAAAGAGTCCGGAAGGGGCAAAACTTAAATATGCAGTCACCATTCCGGAAGGAACCGACAGTGTCACCGTAAGGGTTGTGACCAAGTCTACGCTTGCTTTCGAACGCAAGGATGGACATAGATATACTGTTGGATTTGAAGGAGAGGAACCTGTAGAGGTAAACTTTAATGCGAATTTGAATGAGGATCCTCAAAATATATACAGCGTTTTCTATCCTACTGTGGCACGGAGAGTGGTGGAGAAGAAGGTCCCTTTGAAAGTTGGAAATGCAGGAGAGACAATGCTTGAAATATCGCCCCTTGACCCTGGAATCGTATTCGAAAAGATAATCATTGACTTCGGCGGCTACAAACCCTCCTACCTTTTTGGGAAAGAAAGCCCATTACTACGTAATTCATAATTCATAATTCATAATTCATAATGCATAATTGGGTGCATGCATTTCACTGATGTTCAGCATTTAGACACATTTAACATTATGCATTGATTTTTATAGATAATGAAGTTGTTTAAACTTATTTACGAATTCAAAAAATCACCCGGAAGAGTTAAAACTAAGATTCTTTTTATTAATCTTCCGCCATCTTTTCGGCATCT